>JAAZGH010000162.1 GCA_012511325.1 Clostridiales bacterium
GCATCATGGTCGGCGGCGTCTCAATAACGGATCCCGATACCACCTGGATTGACGATGATGTCACAATCGGCAGCGATACGGTTATTTTGCCTCAGACAACAATCCTGAACAGTTGCGTGATCGGCCGGCGCTGCAAGATCGGTCCTGCCTCAACGCTTAACTTTACTTATGTCGGCGACGATTCAACAGTTAGCAGGACTGAGTCCAGCCAGGCTTTAATTGATAAGAATTGTCAGATCGGTCCCTGGGTTCGGCTGCGGCAAGGGGTAGAGATCGGAGAAAACTGTGTAATCGGCAGCTTCGTTGAAATTAATGATTCACGGCTGGGCGCTAATTGCCAAATCCAGTCACAAGTCGTCATCAATCAAGCTACTCTGGGTCACAATGTGACCGTAGATAGCCAGGTTTCTCTGGTCGGCGGCAGTAGCGGAGACCGGATGCGGGAAGAGATCTTCGTCGGCAACCACAGTTTTATCGGCAGCCATAGTTGTCTGGTCGCTCCGGCGCGGCTGGACAAGAACAGTTATGTGGCGACCGGGACTACTGTCACCGGGAATGTGCCCCGGAATGCGCTGGCTATAGGCCGCAGAGAGCTGAAAATTAAGGAGAACTGGGCACTGCACAGAAATGATGAGTTATGACTTGGTGGCAACAGATTAAAGACAAAGTCAGAGTGACTGATGCGGCTGAGCGCTGGTTAATCGTAGGTCTGGGCAATCCCGGCTCTAAGTACGAGCAGAGCTGGCATAATCTGGGATATATGGCTTTGGACCGTTTTGCCGCCAATGCCGGTATCAAGCTCGGGCGTCTTCGTTTCCGGGGTATCACCGGCGAAGGTGAAGTCAAGGGGAAAAAGGTTATACTGCTAAAGCCGCTGACCTATATGAATCTCAGCGGCCAAAGCGTTGCTGAGGCCAGTAAATTCTATCGGATACCGCCGGAGAGGATCATCGTTCTGGTCGATGATATTGATCTCCATGTGGGTGTAATCAGACTTAGAGCCCAGGGCAGCGCCGGTACGCATAAAGGCCTGAAATCGATTATCGCTCAGCTGGGCAGCTCTGATTTCAACCGCATCCGGATCGGTATGGGACCCAGGCCGGCCGGAGATCTGGCGGATATTGTACTTGCCAATATACCGGGCAAGCAAAGGCAAGCGGTAGATATTGCCCTGCAAGACGCGGTTTTGGCCTAGGAATTGCTGTTAAGCTCAGGTATTGAGGCGGCGCAAAGCGTCTACAATTAGAAATCGGAAAGATAATACAGCGGCAAATGTCAATTCAAAGCGAATCTGCAGAACACTCACCACCACTCCGAAATAATCCCGGATTTGAGGACGGCGAACAGATGCCCTTGTCCGACTGGCTTCTGAATGCCGGCGACGATAAGGGTTTTGCGGCCTTTTTAGAGTATCTGGATCAAGTTGCGGCGGGAACGGCGGACAAAAGCTCCGTAAATCTGACCGGACTTTCCGATACTCAGAAATCCTTTGTTCAGAGCTTAATCTACAGCAAGGAGCAAAATCCCTTTTGGGTTTTAGTGGCTGATGAATTGCGGGCGCGCCTGGCCGCGCAGGAACTCAGGGCTTTTCTGGGTTCCGGCGTCTATGTGTTCAGCGCCCGCGATCTCCACCTGCTGGATGCCAGAGCCGCTTCCCGGGAACAGGAACGCAGACGGCTGGCTATCTTGCAGAAAGTCCGCAATCGCGATTATAAAGCCCTGGTTGTGCCGGCAGCGGCTTTGCTGGATTGTCTGCCGCCACCAGAAGTATTCGCGGGAGCAGAGCTCAACCTCAAGACGGGTGATCTGATCGAGCCGGAGACGGTCTGTGAACAACTGCTGTCCGCCGGCTATGAGCGCGCCAAGCTGGCTGAACAGGCAGGACAATTTGTCCGCCACGGCGATGTGATTGACATTGTTATCGCTTCGGCGACTGCCGAATTGCCGCCTCAGGGTCTGCGCATCTCCTTTTTTGATATTGAGATTGATGATCTGCGCGCCATGGATCTGGAAACACAGCGCTCTGTCCAGAGCCTGAGCCGGGTCGCTATTCCGCCTGCCAGAGAGCTGTTGCTGAAACAGGAGC
>JAAZGH010000018.1 GCA_012511325.1 Clostridiales bacterium
AAGCAATGCTGTTCGATCTTAAGAGCGCAAGTGAGTTTAAATGATGTGTTGTCTAAACAGCTTCTGCTGTATGACATAAAAAGAGCTCATCCGAGTATAACTCGAATAAGCTCTAGCATGAAAAGTAAATACAGTCAAACTGTCTATACTTCTCCTTGGCAGGTAAAGTATAACGGCTGCGTTTACCTTTTGCAAGCGAGACCGGACTTTGTTTCGGAAAATTTTGCTTAAAGGAGGTGATGCGTTTATGGATAATTCTCATAAAGATACTGTAGAGTTCATCTACACTGCGTACATTACGCTTAAAAATGGGAAGCGTATCTATGCAAGTCACTATGGCTTAAAAGCATTTCGCATTCCCGTAAAGATTAGAAGGTAAGTACATACAAAGGATGTTGGCGGTTTCATCCTTTTTAAAGAATATTTTAAGAAAGGTTTAATAAAGGGTGATTTTATGTCAAAAGGAAAAAATCAACATGTTATTCCCCATCCAAATGGCGGATGGCAAGTTAAAGGTGCCGGAAACAAACGTGCAACGGCAAGAACATCAACACAGGCAGAAGCAATAAAAATCGCAAGAGAAATTTCCAGAAACCAAGAATCTGAGCTTGTTATTCACCGGACAAATGGACAGATAAGAGATAAGGATTCACATGGTCACGATCCGTGTCCCCCTAAAGGATAAATAACAAACCATCATGTTACAGCAATACTGATGCGAGGCGATTTTTTAACTCCAAAAAATCATAACCGCCGGCTTAGCCGGCGGTTTGTTCTTCCCCTATAAGGGACTGTTTCCAGCTGAGGTTATTGTCCTTCGATGCTGCTACCAAACGCACCGATTCGAATCGGAATTATTGAATAGATTTTTGATAGTTTGTAGTATTATTCGCTTAATTTACTTTTCTTAAATTTGCATTACAAACCATAACATTCTCTTTAATTACATCCAAAAACTGTTAGCGCAAGCTATTGCTTTTTAAATATGTGTCTGTCATAACCTCCATAAACGGTTAATAATTCTTCATAAATCACTTGACAAGAGAGATTAGAATGATATAGTCTTATTGCTACATTGCACCGCCGCGGCGGTGCAGAGGTATGGAGATTTACGAATGAGGGTTTACGAATGAGGGTTACATTAGTTGTTGATGGAGTTTGTATGGGCAAGTGGAGTTTATGTGAATCAGAGTAGAGTTTGAATAAATCGGAGGGGGAGATAAATGGACGATAAGAAAATGGAAGCGGAGAAGAGGGCGAAGAATCTGGATGTTTTTTTTAGCGCTATACTTGCGCTTGAGAGCAAGGATGAATGCGATAAGTTTTTCGAGGATATTTTTACGGCGCAGGAGCTGATAGATATACCACAGAGGCTGGAGGTTGCCTTGCTTCTCCTGGCGGATAAGACCTATCAGGAAGTGAGGGATATATCCGGTGCCAGCAATTCCACGATTACGAGGGTCAATAGGTGCCTTAAGTATGGCAGGGGCGGATACAAGAATATCGAGGAAAGGATATAGAAATGTTCAAACAGGAGCTTTTTACGAAGAAGGAGATTCTGTCCTTTAAGCTGAGGGAGCTGTTCTTGTCTCAGGGTTTCTCGCTCTATGAGATGAATACCTTTGAGCCCTATAGCTTTTATCTTGAGAATATGGATTTCCTTTCTTCCAAGGATATCCTCTATTTCGCGGATAAGGATGGCACGCTGATGGCCTTGAAGCCGGATATCACCTTGTCGATCATCAAGAATCTGGACACGACGGTAGACAAGCACAAGCTCTATTACAGCGAGAATATCTACCGTGTGCCGAGAGCATCCGAGAAGTTCCAGGAGATCCTGCAATTCGGCGTGGAGGTTATTGGCAGGCTTTCGGATGAGGATATGTTCAATCTGATCTATTTAGCTGCCAAATCCCTGCTCATAATCGACGATAATCCCGTACTCCTTATCTCCGACAACAGCATTTACCAGAAGCTGATAGAACAGGCGGGGCTGAGCAAAATTCAGGACAAGATTTTCACAGCATTTCAAAATAAAAATCTGCTGCTGTTAAACGAAGTTTTGCAGGATAGTGCGGACGAGAAATATAGCGCTATTTTCAAGGCCCTGCTTTTTTTACACCTGCCTCTGGATCTGGGGATCAAGGAGCTGGAGACTATCCTGGCTGATGAGGTTTTCCTCGAGAATATCGAATATCTGCGGAATTTATATAATTACCTGGCAAGTCGCGATTTACAGACCAAGGTCTTCCTCGATTTCTCGATACCGGAAGGTCTCAAATACTACGACAAGATCAGCTTCACCGGCATCATACCGGAGGTCTCGTCGGAGATTTTGAAAGGCGGGGAGTACAGCAATCTGGTCCGAAGCAAAGAAAAAAGCTACCAGGCATCGGGATTTGCCATTTACCTGGAGAAAATAGATTTCAACGGGAGAGAACAATGAAAGACGGTTTGAAGATAGCTCTGCCCAAAGTGAGATTAGGCAATAAAGTCTACGCTGTTTTAAGCCAAATCGGCTACGGTTATGACGAGATTATGGCTGACAGCAGAAAACTGGTATTTTACGATGAAGCCAAGGGCAATACCTATTTTCTGGTAAAACCGTCGGATGTTGCTACCTATGTGGAATACGGCGCGGCGGATATCGGTTTTGTCGGCAAGGATATCCTGCTGGAGAATAACAGCAATGTCTTCGAGCTTTATGATCTCGGTATCGGCAAATGCAGGATCTGCGTCGCCGGCGAAAAGGATTTTCCCTATCACGAGAAAAAGCATCTCAAAGTCGCCACCATCTTCCCCAATATAAGCAGGGAATATTTTCTGGCCTCGGGCAAGACCATCGACCTGATTACCCTGCACGGCTCGATCGAAATAGCTCCTCTGGTCAATCTCTCCGATGTGATCGTGGATATAGTCGAGACCGGCACGACTCTGAGAGAAAACAATTTGGTAGTGCACAAGGAGATCTGCCCTGTCAGCACCAGATATATAGCGAACAAGGTCAGCTATACCTACAAGAATGAAGAAATCCGCAGGATTTACGATCTGCTTAAGAATTTAGAGGCTGAGAACAATGATTAAAATCAAAAAAATACAGGAAATTAATTTAGAGCAAAATCTCTACCAAGTGCAGGACGATAAGCTCAGCAAAGATGTCGCCGCTATTTTGGCCGCTGTCAAAGAAAACGGCGACAAGGCGCTGCGGGAATATACGGCGAAATTCGACGGCGTAATTATCGACGATTTTACAGTTGCGGAGAGCGAGATCGAGGAAGCTATAAATGCGATGGATAAAGAATTTATAGCGGTCCTGGAACAGGCCCGGGCCAATATCTATAAATTCCACGAAAGACAAAAGCGAGATGACCTTATAGTCTTTGAAGAAGACGGCAAAATCCTGGGCCAAAAATACACTCCCATCGAAAGAGTGGGGCTCTATGTGCCGGGCGGCACGGCGGTCTACCCGTCCACGGTGCTGATGACGGCAATACCGGCCAAGATTGCCGGTTGCGCCAATATAGCCATCGTGTCTCCGCCGGATCGGGACGGCAAAATCTCACCGGCTATCCTGGCCGCCGCCAAGATCGCCGGCGCCGACAAGATCTATAAAGTCGGCGGAGCGCAAGCGGTGGCGGCGCTGGCCTTCGGCACGGAGAGCATAGAGAATGTCTATAAAATAGTCGGACCGGGCAACAGATATGTGGCCGAGGCCAAAAGACAAGTCTCCAGCATAGTGGGCATAGATATGATAGCCGGCCCTTCCGAGATTCTGATCATCGCCGAGCCGGGCGCCAATCCCGACTTTATTGCGATCGATCTGCTCTCGCAGGCGGAGCACGATACCTATGCCAGATCGATTCTTCTGACTACCGATCCGGAACTGGCCAAGAAAGTACAGGAAAGAATAGAGATTATGCTGCCGCAACTGAGCAGAGAAGAGATCGCCCGCAAATCTATAGACGAGCAAGGATTGATCGTAATCTGCGACCACAAACAGCAGATGTTCGACTTGTCCAACGAAATCGCGCCGGAGCATCTGGAACTGATGACGGCCAATCCCATTTCCGATTTAACTCTGGTCAAAAACGCCGGCTCCGTATTTTTGGGCGAGTACACGCCGGAGCCCACGGGCGACTACTTCTCCGGCACCAATCACACGCTTCCGACCTCAGGCACGGCCAAGTTCTCCAATCCGCTGACGGTAGATGATTTTGTCAAGAAAACGGAATTTTCCTTTTATACCAGGGAAGCTCTGGCCAAAGACGCCAAGGCCATTATGTATTTCGCTGAGAAAGAAGGGCTGACGGCGCATGCGCTCAGCGTCAAGGAGAGGGTAAAATGAGCTTCCTGAATAAAAGATACGCGAATTTAAAGCCCTATACTCCCGGCGAGCAGATTAACGACAAAAAATATATCAAGCTCAATACCAACGAGAGTCCTTATGAATTGTCGGAAAAAGCGACAAAATATGCGAAGGCAGAAATAGCAAAGACCCGGCTCTATCCCGATCCGGAACACTCCGCTCTTACCGTCGCGATCGCCGCATACTATGGTCTAAACCAAGATCAAATCCTGGTCACTAACGGCTCCGACGAAGCGCTCTACTTCATATTCGCGGGTTTTTTCACGGGCGGCAAGACATTGCTTTTCCCCAATATCACCTACGGCTTTTATCGGGTCTATGCGGACTTTTGCGGCGTCAATTACAGGGAAATCCCTCTAAAAGCTGACTTTACCATCGATGTCAATGATTACAGCGAAGGCGATGCCAATATTATCATCGCCAATCCCAATGCCCCTACGGGCATACCCTTGGAGCTGTCCGCTATCGAGAAAATGCTCAACGCCGACAAAAATTCTTTAGTCGTCATCGACGAGGCCTATGTGGATTTCGGCGGCGAAAGCAGCATTAAATTTGTCGAAAAATACGACAATCTGATCGTGGTGCAGACTTGTTCCAAATCGCGCCAACTGGCGGGAGCCAGGGTCGGCTTTGCCGTCAGCAAGGAAAAAACCATAGCTGATCTGAAAAAGATCAAATACTCGATCAATCCCTACAATGTCAGCCGCGTATCGGCAGCCCTGGCCAGAGGCGCCATAGCGGATCAAGAATATTTCGAGCAAACCATCAGAAAAATTATCGAGACGCGAGAGTTTTTCACCGGGTTCTTGCGCGCAAACAATTTCTTTGTCTTGGATTCAGCTGCCAACTTTGTCTTTGCCAGACATGAGCAAATAAAAGGCAAAGCCCTTTATGCCCTGCTGAAGGAAAGGGGATTTTTGGTCAGG
>JAAZGH010000163.1 GCA_012511325.1 Clostridiales bacterium
CTACTACAGCTAAGGAAGAACCGGCTAAAACCTCTGCGCAGAGCACAACAGTGGCTGATCACGGTTCTAGCCAACCGCCCCCCGAGGATGTATTACAGCCGGTCAGCCTGCCGCTTGGCTTTGGCCGCATCAGCTCAGAGAATGAGATTTATGTCAATGACACGGCATCAAACGATATGTATACCGGTTCTTATTCCGGAACGATTGCCTATTCTCAGAAGAATATTGACAAACTTACTCACAGCAGCAAAGTTAAAAACATTGTAGATCAGCTGGTTGCCCTCAGTTCCGAAAAAAATCTTGAGCTATATGGCGATCTGACAGGCAACACTTTGTCCCTGATCAGTGATAGTTATCCGCTAACTAATAATGGTACCTTCTCAGCTAAACTGGCACCCGTAAGCGGTGTAACAGAGATTAACAATGTGTCCCCTTTGATACAGGGCGCGAAGGCAACAGTCAGAGTGTATTATCTGGCAGAGCGGATGATCTACTATGTCTATGCCGAGTCTTTTCAAGCCGATGGGCAGACTATTGCCTGGTTCGAGATTAGAGCTGAGCTATATCCGGACTAAGATTGGCGGATAGCTGTATTTGCTATCCGCCGGCATGCCGGCGAGGGGGAAAGTCGGCCTTGGCGGCGCCAAGATCCCCTCGCTTATTAATACTGTTATAAGTTGACTTTTTCAGAGAGCTCAGATAAGATGTGGAAGCATTTTGCCTGAGTAGCTCAATTGGCAGAGCAGCTGATTTGTAATCAGCAGGTCAAGAGTTCGAGTCTCTTCTCAGGCTCCACTAAAAACCCCCGCAGCTTATTGCAAGCCGGGGGTTTTTTGTTTGGCCAGTTCAGAACGATTCTGTAACAGCAGATCACAGGTGATCTTACTCATAGTTTTCGGATCAAGATCGAGACCGCGGTCAATCCAGGACTGAATCACACCGATGCAGCCGCTGACGATATAGTCAAGCGCGTAACGGTCACGGTCTTTGTTGTCCGCATTATCCTGCGGCAGCGCAAACTTGAGGATACTGTCACGCCCTTGACTGTAGATGCGTTCGAGCAGCCGGCTTTCCGGATTTCGCAGCAGTACAACTGTCACATCCCGATTATTGTAAATAAAGTTGAACATCTCAGTCAGGATCGGCATGATGGGATTGCCTTCGATGTCAGTTTCGAGATAGAACACACTGGTACCCTTGGGAAAGGACAGTTTAATCCAGCTTTCAACCTGTTCGATCAGATCATCTTCGATCGACTGGAACAAGTCGTAGATATTGGCATAGTGCAGATAAAATGTCGCCCGGTTGAGATCTGTCGCCTCAGTTAATTCTGTTACGGTAATCTCACTTAGGGGTTTGACCAGTAACAGTCTGATCAATTCCTGTGCCAATAGCTCTCTGGTTCTGCGTGAGCGCTTGTCTTTGATCATTTAATTGGCTCCAAAATAGGATTTTAATACACATATTATATAAAACTGTTGACTAAACGACAAATGTAGCAAATTTGCTTATTACAATATCGTATTCAATACTATATAATGCCCGCGAGACGTGGGAGGAGGCCTTGTTTGTTAAAGGATATACAAACAGGGCATTTTTTGAGGGAAGATATGGAAAGAGCAGCAAACTTTAGTCTTAAGCACCGCAAAGCCGTCCTGATCACATTCATAGTGCTGACGGCCATCTGTGTACTTTTATTTCCCCTGGTAGGCATCAACTATGATATGAGTGAATATTTGCCGGACTCAGCCCCCTCGACCAAAGCAATTCAGGTCATGAAAGATGAATTCGGGACGGCGATCCCCAGCGCAGAAGTGATGCTGCCGCCGATGTCACTGGCTGAAGCCAGACAAAAGAAGTCCGAGTTGGAGCAGTTATCCTTTGTAACTGATGTCAACTGGCTGGATGATCTTGTCGATCTGGCTCAGCCCCTGGCGATGGCGGATCAGGAATTAATCGATACTTACTACAAAGACCGGCAACCCTTATTTCTGGTGACTGTAGCTGACGGCTATGACAATGTCACTATGCAAAAGTACCTTCATGACTTCGCCGGTGAAGATGGCGCTGTCCGGGGCCAGATCATTTCTATGGCCAGAGCGCAAGTTTCGGTCCAGACCGAGGTTACCCGCATCATGGCTATCGCCGTACCGATTGCCTTAATTATTTTGGTCATTGCCACCAGAACCTGGTTGGAACCTCTCCTCTTTATGGTAGTTCTGTTTGTCGCTGTGATGCTGAATATGGGTACTAATATCATCTTCGGCGAAATTTCTTTTATTACTCAGTCCGTGGCGGCCATCCTGCAACTGGCGGTTTCGATCGACTATGCCATTTTCATGCTGCACCGCTTTGATGAATATCTTGCTCAGGGTTATGAGCCCCTGACC
>JAAZGH010000164.1 GCA_012511325.1 Clostridiales bacterium
CACTGGGAACATTATCGTGAAAATATGTATATCTCCCAGATTGATGGAGAAGATTTCGCTATCAAGCCGATGAACTGCCCCGGCTCGATGCTGATCTTCAAATCCGAACAGCATTCCTATCGCGATTTGCCACTGCGCATGGCGGAGGTAGGTCTTGTGCATCGACACGAGAAATCCGGCGTACTGCACGGTTTAATGAGGGTGCGCGCTTTCAACCAGGATGATGCCCATATTTTCATGACCCTGGATCAGATCGCTGACGAAGTTGAACAGGTCGTGCATTTGATCGATGAAGTATATCGCCACTTCAATTTTAAGTATCATGTCGAATTGTCTACCCGTCCTGAGGATTCCATGGGCTCCGATGAGGAATGGGAAAGGGCTACGACGGCACTAAGCGAAGTCCTGGACAAGCTGGAGATTCCATATATCATCAATGAGGGAGATGGCGCTTTCTACGGACCCAAAATTGACTTCCATCTCGAAGACTCGATCGGACGGACTTGGCAATGCGGTACGATTCAGCTCGATTTCCAGATGCCTCGACGCTTTGATCTGGAATATATCGGCGCTGACGGCGAACGTCATTTGCCTATCGTGATCCACCGGGTGGCTTTCGGCTCGATTGAGCGCTTTATCGGCATTTTAATCGAACATTATGCCGGGAAATTCCCTTTCTGGCTGGCACCGGTTCAGGTCAAAATTCTCTCGGTTTCACAGACAGTAGAAGCCTATGCCCTGGATGTACTGTCTGAGCTCAAAGCAAATGGCATCCGTGCTGAAATTGATGCCAGGGATGAAAAAATCGGTTTCAAGGTCAGGCAGGCGCAAATGGAGAAGGTACCGTACAGTCTGATTGTCGGTCAGAAGGAAGCCGAAACAGGCACCGTCTCGGTCCGAGTTTTAGACCAGGGTGAGGCAGGCGCGCTATCATTAACTGAGCTGCTGGACAAGTTACACGCTGAAAACTCCTGAGGTAATTGTTGTCGCCATTGCGCCATTAAAAAACGGTACACTAGGAAACTGCCCGGACTTCGAGTCCGGACAGTTATTTTAGGCAACTATATAACTATATGCGACTATAGTCGACAAATAATTTGTTTATATGAGAACCTGAGTTCTACAGCGACCTTTTGCTCAGTTTCCTTTAAAGCGAGAATTTCTCCTTGCATTTCGCGAAACATGACAGGACATAATCCAGATCTTCTTTGCTGTGCGCAGCCGAGATCTGAGTACGGATGCGAGCTTTGCCTTCTGGAACTACCGGATATTTAAAAGCAATGACATATACGCCGAGACTGAGCAGATAGTCGGCCACTGCAATGGCTTTAACCGCATCATAGATCATGACCGGCACTATCGGATGCGTACCGGGAATAACATCAAGACCCAGCTTTTCTATCCCGGTGCGGAAATATCCGGCATTGGCCTCCGTGCGATCGCGCAGGGATGTATCTTGCTCCAGCATATCCAAAACCCGGATCGCACCGGCGGCAATAGCCGGAGCCAATGTATTGGAGAACAGATAAGGCCTGGACTTTTGCCTAAGCCAATCAATTATTTCCTGACGCCCGGTTGTAAAGCCACCCGAAGCGCCGCCCAGAGCTTTGCCCAGAGTAGAAGTCAAAATATCAATTCTACCCTCTACGCCACAATGCTCCGGCGTGCCGCGGCCCGTTTTCCCGACAAAACCGGAAGCATGACTATCATCAACCATGACCAGCGCGTCATATTTGTCGGCCAGATCACAGATCTCCCGCAAATTAGCTATCACACCATCCATCGAGAAAACGCCGTCAGTAGCGATCAATTTAACTCTGGCTCCTTTGGCGTCAGCTTCCTGCAGACAGCGCTCCAAATCGGCCATGTCATTGTTTTTATAGCGCAGGCGCAAAGCCTTGCACAGTCTGATGCCGTCTATAATGCTGGCATGATTCAGCTGATCGGAGATAACTGCGTCCTCTTCACCCAGAATAGTTTCAAACAGGCCTGTATTGGCATCAAAACATGAGGAATACAGTATCGCATCATCAAAACCGAAAAAGTCCGAGATTTTTTGCTCCAGCTGCTTATGCAGCTCCTGCGTGCCACAGATAAAGCGCACTGATGACAAACCATAGCCCCATCTGTCGTAGCTGGCTTTAGCCGCAGCGATCAATTCAGGACTGTTGGATAGGCCCAGATAATTATTGGCGCACATATTGATAACATTTTGGGTTTTTGTTGTGTCAATGCGAGGTCCCTGAGGCAAGGTCAGGACTCGCTCCTCCGTATAGACCCCTGCGTCTTTCAGCTCCCGCAGCTTATTTCTGATTATTTTCAGCCCGGTTTTCATATTTAAATTCCTCCTGTAACATGATGCTTTCTCCATCGCGCCCGGTATCTCTGATTAAATTAGACTCCCTGTTGAAGTCATTGACAGCCCGTGCCGGAACAATTCGATCACATCTTCTGAATCGATTGTTTATGCTGTTGTCCAATCCAGGATTACTTTGCCTGATCTGCCGCTGTTCATCGCCTTGAAGCCCTCCTCGTACTGTCTGAAATCCAAGCGATGCGTAATGATCGGAGTTAAGTAAAGGCCGGACTGGATCATAGCCTTCATCTTATACCAGGTTTCAAACATTTCCCGGCCGTAGATGCCCTTCAATGTCATACTTCCCAAGATGACCCGATTCCAATCAATCTGGGTATCTGCAGGCAAAAAGCCAAGAAGAGAAATCCGCCCGCCATTAATCATATTGTCGATCATAGAATTGAGTGCGGATGATGAGCCCGACATCTCCAAACCGACATCAAAGCCTTCGCGCATGTCCAGCTCAGGCATTATGCCTCTGACGGTATCTTTCGATAAATCAATGATATGGACAGTGGGTTCAACTTTCTTTGCCAATTCCAGACGGTATTGGTTGAAATCAGTGATGGCAATATGTCTGGCCCCGCAATGCCTGGCGATAGCTGCAGCCATGATGCCTATCGGACCGGCGCCTGTAATCAGAACATCTTCACCCACCAGATCAAATTGCAAAGCGGTGTGCACGGCGTTCCCCAGGGGATCGAAAATTGCCGCGATCTCCTCAGGAATGCCGGGCAATACTTGCAC
>JAAZGH010000165.1 GCA_012511325.1 Clostridiales bacterium
ATTTATAATGCCGCGAGCCAGATCTTCGACACGAGCCGTATCCTTGACTTTGCCGAAATTGGAAGCAGTAGTTTCGCCGGTCAGGCCTGGAATACTGACCTTGGAAATATCGGCAATCGTCAGATCAACCAGGCCGAGATCACCAGACTCTGCCAGCTCTGTCACAGTATCTATATCACGGATATTGAGAATCGTATTGGAAAGTCCTTGTAAAGTACCGCCACCGATGCCGGAGCCAATCACATGACGAACAGACTTGCCATTGGCATACACCAGCGATGTGCCGGTGCCCATGCTCACTACAACTGCCTCCTCAACCTTGGCCGCATAAAGTCCGCCCAGACCGACAGACAGAAATTCATCCGCCCTGGTAGTCGGCAGTTCTAAGAGCTTGCCCTCAATAAAAGATGCTCCGACACCGGTAATTCTGATATCAGAAATATCCTGCAGCGCCAAGGCATTATGTCTAAGGAAATAACCGAAGCCTCCATATGCGGATGCAACAGGATCACTGGCTTTGACCAAACACTCCTTCAAGAGCTTGTCATTCGAAAAACCAATTATTTTGGTGGTACTGCCACCAATATCAAGACCAACAGTAACCTGACTCATAATCGCACGGACGGCTCAAGACACCCGTCCTTTGCCTCCATTCAAGCTGTATCAGACATAAACAGAATCTTACCGGCCTGACTATAGCGACAGATTACGGCATAAGCGCTTATCTGGCAAACATCCTCGCATTACGCATATAGTCGTCATTGGTCGCAAAAGAATACTCATCATAACCACGTCCACGACTGATCCGCGTGGAGCGCGGCGTAAAGACAAAGATCAGCTGCGAAACCGGCTGGATCTCGCCTTCCAGCGCATAAGCTGCCCCGGTGACAAAGTCAACCAGACGCTGCCTGTGCTCCGGCGAGATGCTTTCAATATTGCAGATAACCGTCTTCCCCTCGCGGACATAGTCGCAGATCTGCCACATAGACTCCATGGTCTGAGGCTCCACGATCTCAACCAGATGCTGATAGCTCGGCGGCATATTCTGATTAAAATTCACTACTCTCGAAGATCTCGGCGCCGAACCCGTACGCGACGGCTGCCTCATCACCTCCGGCTCGGGACCATAATAATCGCCTTCGTACTCATCATACATATTGTTAGCATCCACATCCCGGCCGAAAAGCTTATCCAGAAACGACATGATACGCCTACTTTCAATTGAAGAGAAATCGCCTAACCAGCGCTTATCTGTCTGATTAAAATCAGTAACTCTTTGCCATAAATTATAAATATAGGGGGTACCCTTTTCAACGAAATACCGCCGCCGGCACTCTATTTGTTAGTTGTATGCAATCGAAACGTGACAGTCTCTGTGTAAAAGTAATCCATCTGTAACATTCGTTTCTGGAAGTCGGCACAGGCAGCAACTCACTAAGCCTCGAGGAAAAACGAAAGCGAACGAACACGACAGCGGCCACTTCCCTGCCCTCAATTTAGAACCGGAATGGTTACCGACATCGGCACTTGCTCGGAACAAATTAATATCCGGCGCTATTGCGAATAATCTCTGGCGCCGAAGATAGCGGTACCGATTCTGATCATGGTTGACCCGCAGGCAATCGCCTGTTTGAAATCATGAGTCATACCCATAGAAAGTTGGTCCATATCTTCCAGATCATACTTCTCCCGATACAGGGTCAATAGTTCTTTGGCAGTGCGAAATACAGGCAAAGTATCGTCCGGATTATCATAGTGGGGGGCCATCGTCATCAAGCCACGAATTCTGACTGCAGGATAACTCTTCAGTGTCTGCTGAAAAGCCTCATCCAGCTCTGACGGATCGAAACCGAATTTAGTATCTTCGCCGGAAATATTCACTTGCAACAGAACATCCGTTATGCACTGATTGGCTTCGCTGAGACGATCAATCTGAGCAATCAGTCGCACTGTATTGGCAGAATGAATCATAGCGACTCGCCCGGTCACGAATTTAACTTTGTTTCTTTGTAAAGTTCCAATCAGATGCCAATTTAGTTCCGGATGCCCGGCCAGGGCATCGATCTTAGGCACAAGTTCCTGTACCCGATTCTCGCCGAAATCCAGCTGTCCTGCTAAGATAGCGCCTTCGACATCCGAAGCAGGGAAATTCTTGCTGACCGCAATCAATTTAACCGCTTTCGGATCACGCCCCGCTGCTTTGCAGGCTGATTTAATTTCTGCCTTGACCTTGGCCAGATTGCCGGCTATCTCTAATCTTCTACTGTCGTTAACCACTCACTCCACCTGATTCTTTACAAATTTTGAGGGAGGCAAAACCTCCCTTGCGCTCAGAACAAAGAGATATTCCGGAAGTTGAACCGGGTTTTACCTCACTCGGAATATTCCCCGGATAAATCTCGAACTAACATATTATAGCAGATTTTTTCCATCTCCGCCGCATCAAGCGGCAGAATCAATCGATAACGATACCAGCCTCAAACTGCGCGGGATTGCGCACATAGATATCCGCTACCTTGGGAGCCAGGGGATCACCGTCACGGCCGCGGATCAGAACATAAAAGCCGTCAGTAGCCTCAACGATAACCGGAACGATAACAGTTTTACCACCCTCAATCTTCATAATGCGGGCAGCTCTCTGCTCGGGAGCATAGTCCAACAAACTGGCAATCGGCATGATCAGGCCTGTCTGTTGAGATATTGTTATCCGGAATGTGTCACCGGACAAGTCGGCCAGGCGGTCAATACCTTGCCTGGTACGGAAGATAAGCAACAGGCCATCCGCCAGCTCCTCCTGACGCAGGACTTTACAGTCCGTCAGTGAAACATCCGTGGTCAAAGAGCTTACCGTATAGTGCTGATACGGGTTCAAAGGTTTACCCTTCAGCTCCGGCAGGAAGAAAGCCAGATACTGTTCTTGACCGGTAATCAGAGTCAGAGCATGCTCATCCTGTTCGATCGGCGCAGGATAGGCAAAAGGCGGCGACATATTTTCAGACTCAGCCAACTCGTGCAGCAAGCGCTCTTTGTCCAATGTGATCAGATCCGACTGCCGCAATGACGTAGACCGGTTGCGGAACGAGAGCCAACCGCTATTGTAGCAGGTAATAGCATTGCCCTGTTCTCCGCTCTTGAGAGAAGCAATTAAGGTTTTATACTGTCTCTGCAGACCTTGCAGCTCAATATCATCGAATTCGAGCCAGCGCAGCTGATCACTATTACGATTAATAGTTTGTTCAAGCTCTACCCTAACCAGATCCAGATTTTGCACATCGCCGCTGCCGGCGGCCAGCCGGGCCGAAGTCAAGGTCTTGGCGATCTCAGCTCTGCCCAATTCCCTGGCTTTCTGAACCTGCGGTTGGGTAAAGTCAGTCCGTATCAGCTCCGCCTGTCGATGATAAATTTGTTTTTGCAAATTATGCAGCCTGCCTGCGCTGCCCTCATGCCCGGGAAATAAGACCGTAGCTACCTGATCCAGCTTGCTGATCCTGCTGCCGGAATTATAGAGTGGAAATAGTAATCCGCTGCCGGGCGCGCGAAGCTGAATCTCTTCTCTGACGATCAGACCACTGGCCGTCAAGGTCTGCTTAACGGTATCCTGATTGAAAAAGGCTAATCGGATCCGGGTATCTCTCCCGTCGAGAGCCAGAAACAATCCTCCGATCAGAAGCGCAACCAGTACCACCGATATAATAGAAAGTACCGCCGTCCGCAGTCTCCTGCCACGATCTCTCTTGCGTCTTAAACCGGATAGATCATCTTTGTCGCGCGACATCTCACTCTCCGACTTTCTTTACAGCATCCAGAGCCATCAGAACACCGAGCCTGGCACCGGCAAAATTCAAAGCCCCCTGCAAGAAGACAGCATAGGGCGGTCTCAAAGGTCCGTCCGCGGAAAGCTCAATTGAAGAACCCTGGATAAAGGAACCTGACGCCATAATAATATCACAATCATATCCTGGCATCGGCGCCGGTATTGGTTTGACGAAACTGTCGACCGGCGCTGCCCTTTGGATAGCTTCGCAGAAAGCGATCAGCCTGGCTTCGGATC
>JAAZGH010000166.1 GCA_012511325.1 Clostridiales bacterium
ATAATGCCGCTGCATTTTTCGATCTTATCTTTCTCCAGCGATACAATATGTGGCGGCGCCTTAGCCACGAAATCAGTATTTGCCAGTTTCTTTTCTGCCCGTTTAATTTCACTTTGAAGTCTGTCGGCTTCAGCTGTCAGGCGTTCTATTTCGACCTCAATATCCAGCAGCTCTCGCAAGGGAATGAAAATCTCTCCGCCGGGGAATTGGATTTGCACTGCATCGGCAGGAATCGCATCGCGGTCGATATGACAGGAAATTTCCCCTGCCCGCGCCAGTCTCTTCATGAAGAGACTGTTATCAGAAAACAAGGTCAAAATATCTTGATCACTGCTTAAGACCATCAGCTTAATTTCCTGCTGTGGGGATAGCTTATATTCTGCCCGGATATTTCTGACCTGCCGGACAGCTTCCATCAGAATACGCATCTGTCCCTGTTCCAGCTTAAAATCATAATTGGGCTCAGCCAGTGGCCACTTTGCTCTAATTAATTGACCCTGATCATGGATCAGATGCCGATAGATCTCTTCTGTCACAAATGGCATGAAAGGATGCAATAAAGTGATAGTCTGAATTAAGACACGATTGAGAGTATATTGCGCGCTAAGTCTCGACCGGCTGTCTTTCTCAAGCAGCCTGGGCTTGACAGCCTCAATATACCAATCACAGTAGAGATCCCACAGGAAAGAATATGTCTTAGTTAAGGCCAAGCCGGTCTCAAAGTTTTCCAGATTGCGCTCAACTTCGCGAATCGTTTCATTTAGTTCTGCCAGTATCCAGCGATCCTCCAGTACCAGGTCAGCGTCCTTGACAGAAGAGAAGTCCATTTCCTGATCAAAGTTCAAAACTACGAAGCGCAGCGCATTCCATATTTTATTCATGAAATTGCGGCCGGCTTCAATTTTTTCATTTTGGAAACGTTGGTCATTGCCCGGCGCGCTACCGATAACCAAGGCATAGCGCAATGCATCAGCCCCATAGCTATCAATTACTTCCATCGGATCAATGCCGTTTTTCAACGATTTAGACATCTTTCTGCCCAATGCATCACGAACCAGACCATGGACAAATACATAGCGAAACGGAATCTGGCCGGTATGCTCCAGCGCCGAAAAGATCATGCGCGAAACCCAGAAAGTAATAATATCGTAGCCGGTCACCAGAACATCTGTCGGATAAAAGTAAGACAATTCTACGGTTTGTTCGGGCCAGCCCAGAGTCGAAAACGGCCACAGCGCTGAAGAAAACCAAGTATCAAGAGTATCTTCGTCCTGAACCAAGGAAGACTCGCCACAATGATGGCAGCTGTCAGGAGTTGTGGTAGCCACGCTCTGTTCGCCACAGTTAGTGCAGTACCAGACAGGGATACGATGCCCCCACCACAATTGACGCGAGATACACCAGTCCCGGGAATTTTCCATCCAGTTGAAATGTGTTTTCGCGCACCGTTCCGGTACGAAATCGATCTTACCTTCTTGCACTGCTTCAATTGCAAGCTTGAGCAGATCCGACATTTTGACAAACCACTGCAGGGAAATGCGCGGCTCAACAACAGTAGCACAGCGATAACAAGTGCCCACAGCATGATTAATTTGTTCGGTCTTGACTAGGAAACCTCCCTCCCGTAGATCTCTCACGATCTCTCTTCTGGCCTCTTCAACATTCATACCTGCATAGCGGCCGCCATGTTCATTCAAATAAGCATCTTCCGTCAACAAATTGATGACCGGCAGATCATGTCGGAGGCCGATTTCAAAGTCATTAGGATCGTGAGCGGGTGTAATCTTAACAACACCTGTTCCCAACTCACGATCAACATAATGATCTGCAATAACAGGAATCTCTCTATCAGTCAGGGGCAGCCTGACCATCTTGCCAATATATGATTGAAAGCGCTCATCAGCAGGGTGAACCGCTACCGCAGTGTCCGCCAACATAGTTTCAGGTCTGGTTGTCGCCAGAACCAGATCTGCTGATCCGTCAACCAGAGGATAGCGAACATAATAGAAAGCCGCTTCGACATCAATATATTCAACTTCAGCATCTGAAATTGTAGTCAGACAACTGGGGCACCAGTTGATAATACGTTCGCCGCGATAGATCAGACCTTTGTTATACAGTCTGACGAAAACTTCATTGACAGCATGAGACAGTTTTTCATCCAATGTGAATCGTTCGCGATCCCAATCGCAGGAGGCACCCAGTCTTGCTAACTGATCGGTAATTGCCCCGCCATAAAGCTCTTTCCATTCCCAGGCCCTAGCCATAAATCCTTCGCGCCCGAGATCCTCTTTAGTCAGCCCTTCTTCACGCATTGCTTCCACAATTCTGGCTTCCGTGGCAATCGCAGCATGATCCGTACCGGGCAACCACAATGCTTCATAGCCTTGCAGGCGCCGCCAGCGAATCAAGATATCCTGTAAAGTATTGTCCAGAGCATGCCCCATGTGCAGCCGCCCGGTAATATTGGGCGGTGGCATGACAATACAATATGGATCCTTATCCCGATTGGGCGCTGCAGCAAAGGCCTTGCTCTTTAACCATGAAGCATATATCTGCTGTTCCTTAGCCATTGGATCAAAAGTCTGTTCTATCGCATCTATTCTTGCCATATTTGTCTCCTAGAAGTTGTAATCCCTTCAAAATCCAAACTACCCTTTCCGCCCGGATCTTGAATGGCGAAAGAAATACGGACTATCCGTTCCAGATTCAACTGAGCGGCGCCTAGATTAAATTTCGCGACCTGCAAATGCGGTTGTTGCTGAATCAGACATTCCGGGAAAATATAGACTACCTGATTTTCATCCTCCATCTCAAGCCCCAGTCTTTTCGCTCTGAGATCCGGATTGTGGAGCAGAATATTCAGTTCTCCCCAGCCGGATAAATTCAGCGGCGGATAAGATGAAGCATACCCTAATTGCGGCTCCATTACCAAGGGACGCTCATCGGCATTTCTATACTCAGCCTTAATTGTTTTTAAGGCTTCATTCTCATGACTGGAAACCAGTTTCAATTCACCCCGGCCTGAACTGATAGTCCAAAGCTCTCTTTCTCCCGGCCAATCCTGCTCGGGAATTCGCGCCGGATCAGGCAAGAGCTCAGCCCAAGCGAAATCAGTAATGCGATCGCATTTCATCCAGACCTGCGGCTCATAATGATCAGCCGGATCCATATCGAGGCGAAAAGCCGGAACCGGCATACCATCAGGTCCTGTCAGATTAGCCTCCCGGTTGAAATTAGCATAAGCATAGGTTAGGGATACCGGATCCGCAAGTTCATCGTGCCAGACAATTACTTTGACGCCATATAAGATTCTGGCATTTGCTTTGACAAAAATTCGCTCTGCCCCGCAAATGGCAAACCCCTCCAAGCTATGCGTTCCCGGACGTAAAATCAGGCCCTGTGAGGCTTTGCCGAACTTTTCAAAATCAATCATGAATTTATTGCCAACCTTTTCCACGGCTTTTGGTTCCGGTGAGGAAGACGGCAAATCATAACCATACGCAAGGCCCAAAGCAATACTCGCCATTCGCCGGCCAATCGCTTCTTTTGCGACCGGATGCGCCGGATAACGGTAAGTCTCATTGCGGCTATTATAGGTCAAAGGCAAATCCGAGATGGTTACCATGCCGGCCTTGACTGGAAGTTTGCGCCGTAAATCGCTGAGCGCCTCATTAAATAACACCACAGTTCTGGCATCAGCACGGGGATAGCAATAAGCGGCGATCTGACTGTAAATTAAGCGCAATTCATTTTCAGGCGCCACAAACATCTCCTTTAGAATTGAGACCAGAACAGGGAAAGCCCTGGTATAATAATCCGGACTGTCAGCATCGCTCTCTCCCTGATACCAGAGTACACCGCGCACACCCAGTCCGATAAAAGGCGCCAATTTATGATTAAACATTGTGGCGGGCTGATATCTGGTCTGAAAATTGCCGCTTTGCGGAACCTCAAGATTATCTTTCAGAGTCAGACGGCGCACTGTCCGCTTCTCATGGACTATGGAATTCTCTTGATCTCCGGGCTTTTTCTTAGTAGGATTGGCGCTATTCCAATTATCCTGATCGCGGTACAGATGCAATTCACGGACATGATTTTTTAAATACGGATCTTGCTCTATGATCTCCCGGGGCAGCCAGCTATGGATATACGTCCCCGCACAGCCCATATCATAAATGCCGATCGGCAAGAGCAACTGTTCCTCAAGCCTCAGAGCAAAAGAGTAAGCAATGCCTGAGATAACTGCCATCTCTTCAGGATGGCTCCCCCTGTACCAGCGGCCGGAAGCAATATAGCCGACCGGATGATAGCTGTACTGCGGCATATTATCGTCCAGACCATCCTCCGCCATGGCAAAAATCCTGATATGATTCATGGTGGCAGTAAGATCCAGACGCAGAGCCAGATCACAACTCGCCACCGGCATGGCCATATTGTCCTGCCCTGCCGCAAACCAAATCTCTCCCACGAGAATATCCTCGATTTGCAAATTCGCATCATCACAGGAGAGAATCAATGTACAAGGATCCAGTGAGGCTTCCAAAGCTGGCAGCTTAAAATTGAAACGGCCATAGCGATCCGAGCGGTCCTTATCCTCATAGATCAAGCCATACTGGGTTTCAAGATCAGTAACGATATGGCCATCGGCAGGTTGGCGAAATAAACTGATGCTAACTTCCCGCTCAGGCGCACAAACACCAGGCACCCGCAACGGCACTTTCTGCTGAATCACCATACCTGTAGCAAAATAGCCCGGCAGACGAAAATTACTATCCGACATTCAGTCACCTCTATCTATTAGACCACTATACACGACTTTTGCCTCTCATGTCTCAGAATTCAATACCAGGCGCTCCCGGACAATCCCGGCCCGCCCGGCCTCTAACTCGGAATATCCTGTCTCACGGCACAAAGCCCGCAAAAACAGATCCGGTCGCAAATTAGCCGCACTGCCGGCCTTTGCCAGCAGCACAGCCTCATCATTCGACCAAGAAATCAGTTTTAGCAATAGCGGCCTGATATCAATTTCCCTCTCACCTCTTTTGCCATGTTTCAAAACCGGCAAAGAACCATCGCCGGCAAACAACTCCGCGATAGCCCGGCCAATAGCCGGAGCCCGGAAACAGTATTCAGCCTGATGAACCTGAGCCATCAGGCTGCGTTCCGTCTCGGTTCGAATTTCACCCTTGACGAAGACGATCCCCTGTGGTGCCGCCTCATTTAGTCTTAGCAACAGCTGTTCCGGGTCAGGCGCTGATTGTGACCTTAAAGTAACTTCACAGAGATCAGCTTTCAGCTCGATGCCAACACCCGCCGGCAAGGCAAACACAATCTGCGGACGCGGGTTGAAACCCTCCGACCAGGCCAGGGGCAAACCTGCCCGCTTGAAAAGACGCTCCATAGTCCTCATCATATCGAGATGCCCCAGCCAGGAAGGCACACCGGAACGGCAATATGTTAATCTAAGCCGCCATTCCGTATCTCCGCAACGCTCCTGAGACGAATCTTCCCCCGTATCGGGAATGGCGGGGGGCCTGTCGGCGTCTTCGGCAAATGATGAGTCTGACTGCCGCCTGTCGCTTCTCGGCGCCGCGCGTTCCATACAGACACCGCAGCGATAGACCTCAGCGCCACAATGGCTGCATAATTCCCGGCATTCAGCAGTCGTTTCCGCCAGCAGAGCTTTTTCATATTCCTCCCAGAGAAAGTCCTTATCTATTCCCATAT
>JAAZGH010000167.1 GCA_012511325.1 Clostridiales bacterium
AATATAACTGAGCGGAATTCCGGCCGGTATGCGGGTGTAGTTTAGTGGTAGAACATCAGCCTTCCAAGCTGATCGTGAGAGTTCGATTCTCTTCACCCGCTCCAAAAGGCCGGAATTCCATGTGGGCGTATAGCTCAGCTGGATAGAGCAACAGCCTTCTAAGCTGTGGGTCGCAGGTTCGAATCCTGCTACGCTCGCCATCATGGTGCACTGAAAAAGATATGCACCCGAAAAACCCAGACAACGTCTGGGTTTTTTGCTTGGTGTGCCGGGCATAGCGCTTCATATGGGGGTGAAAATCCCCTGCACGCATAGTAGCAGACGAGAGGCTGTGAAGGGCAGAACCAAATGAGGTGGGGGCGACTCCTACGCCGGAAATCATGCCCACGCCTACGGCAACGACCACTATTACGCCTCCCCGGCGCAAGAGCTTCCCAGGAAGCGTTTTGTCAATTATCTTTATCTGTTTATGGATGAAAAATCGAACACAAAGTATGCGGTGAGATAAGCTTTTTGATGTGCTAAAAAATATGTAGCTCTCCCTCACCAAAAAGGATAGTTCATTGCTTTTGTTCGTCTACACGAAAATAATATACTTGTATCGTTATGCGAAAGGGATGGTGCAACATGGAATATATATCTTGTCCGCAAGCGGCAAAGAAGTGGAGTATATCTGAACGGCGCGTACATAAGTTATGTGAGGAAGATCGCATACCGGGCGTTTCAAAAATTGTTTACATGTGGCTCAGTCCCCAAAATACGCAAAAGCCTGTTGACAGGCAAATACGGGAGAACAAGTGCTAATATCAGATACTTAAACATAAGTCATCAGACAGTTTTTTCAAAAAGTGTAACCTTCCCGCCATAAACGGTGCTTATTAGGGTGAAGGCCTTTCAATATGCGAAGAAAGGAGATAAAAGCCTTGGACGATAATAGAATCGTTGAACTATTCTTACTGCGTGATGAAACAGCAATCAAGCAAACCATTGAAAAATACGGTAGCCGCTTGCGCTTTTTGGCGTATGGAATTGTCAATGACCTCCAGACAGCCGAAGAATGTGAAAACGATACTTATATGGAAGCGTGGAACACCATTCCCCCTCATGAACCGAGAGACTATTTGTATGCGTTTCTGGCTCGAATCACTCGCCACATTTCTTTGAATCGCTGCCGTGACCGCAGACGTCTGAAACGCAGCGCATTTATCAGTGAACTTAGCGCCGAGATGGAGCAATGTATTCCTTCACCCAACGATGTTGAATGCCGAATAGATGACATGGCATTGGGCGAAGCAATCAACAGTTTTCTTAGTAAACTGGGTGAAGAAAAACGGAACATTTTCGTTCGTCGGTATTGGTATCTGGATTCCGTGGCTGACATCTCTAAACGCTATGATTTATCTGAAAGCAAAGTTAAAATAACGCTCTTTCGTTGCCGCAACGGACTTCGGGAACATCTTGAAAAGGAGGGTTACACTTTATGAAAGGTAATGAATTTTTAGATAAGATGGAGCTGATTGATCCTGCTTATGTTGAAGCAGCAGACACTAAAACAAAAAGGGAAAAGACCTCTTGGGTTAAGTGGAGCGCAATGGCTGCTTGCTTGTGTCTACTGATTGTTGGAGCGAGTGTGATTCTGAATGGGAACCAAAGCCAGCGAATCAGCTTCAATGAAGTGACATATGTTATGTACTCGGCACCGTTTTATGGGACATCCGTATCGGAAAGCATTTCAGCAGAAGAGGCTACAGAAATACTCGGTTTTGAAATTACCTCCGCTATGCCGTCAAGTATGCGTTCCTTTGATTTCTCATATTCAAAAGTATTAGAAAGGGAGAACGGTACACTTATTGGTGTAGCTGTCGAAGGCTATAAAGACGCAAGTGTATATCAAAGTCCCGGTATCTATCTTACTGTAACAATTGGAAGCCAAAAGCCCAGCTTAGATTACGAGGAAGTCAATCAGGCGGTTTCTTCGAGCACGATCAATGGCAAACTCGTTTGTGCTTACGTCGTGCCAGAACATGCAAAAACGACTGACTCTGGCGCGGTAAAGACTGTTCCTTCACAGTATTCTGTTTTGATTGATGACCAAGATGCCTGTTACTTTGTTGAATCGCGCGGAACTCTGTCAGAGGACGAAATTACAACTACGACATTGGGTATCATAGAGGCTATTTCAAGATAGCACTACAACAAATTGGCGGCGGGAGCAATCCCCGCCGCCCGATACCTTATGCGTAAATCAGATCGCGATTAACGATCACCATCGCCTTATCACGGATATTGTTCATCCGCTGTACTCACAGCATTTGATCCTGTGCTTTGATCTGTTCGTTGATGTTTGAATCACAGACGTAATTCGAACTCCCATGTTCGGAAACGTCGGTTTTCTTTTATTGAAAGTGCCTGTATTAAAGCTCTATGTTTCCGTTGTCTTTGAGAGAACTCCATCATTGTCTTTGAAAAAACGAAATATGGCCTTGCAAATAATCTAATAAGAACAAATCTGAACCGATCACATTTTTAGAAAACGTCTTTATTTAAGTATAATTCTTCACGTTTTTCTGGAGTTTTATATTACAAGTAAGAATGCGGGCGCTTTTCGTTATAAAAAATCATATAAAAGTCAATATGCTTAAGAAGGTTTTTTGAAATACGGTGCCCTTTTCTGGTCTGGAAGCAACAAACAAACTAAATATCTAATTTGGCGCACCTCGCCAACAAGGGGGCCGTCTCCCGGGTGACGGCCCCCTTGTTATATGTGGATTGGCATCGGTAAACCTAACTGTTTTTACGTGCTGTTCTGGCTTGAAGGAGATAGATATGTTTATTATTTAACAATTCTTGAATGTTCTTTAGTTCATAATTGAGATCTTCTGCCACCGGTTTATATGTCACATAACCATCCGCGGTATTGATGCCGGAGGCGAGTTCCGGGTGTTTTCTGCAAGCTTGCTTCCATCCGAGATTGGCAATAGCAAGAGCATACCTGGTTGTCGCATTAGAAAGTGCCTGAGTGGATGTCCTGGGAACTGTGCCGGGAATATTTGCTACCAGATAGTGAACAATACCATGTCTGATAAAAATCGGTGCATAATAATCAGTTTTCTTATTGGCAGTCAATTCAGTTGAGCCTCCCTGATCGATAGATACATCAACGATGACTGAACCGGGCTCCATTGTTTGGACCATTGCTTCAGTAATTAATTGAGGTGCCTTATGGCCGGGGATCAAGAC
Source organism: Clostridiales bacterium (assembly GCA_012511325.1). Taxonomy (GTDB): domain Bacteria; phylum Bacillota; class Clostridia; order Saccharofermentanales; family DTU023; genus UBA1046. Next base: position 3,241 of record JAAZGH010000167.1, read on the forward strand.
AGAAGAGACAACCATGTCGGCATTCTTAATGACTTTGGCGATATTGAAACTATTAGAGATTAATGTTTCAATTTTATCCAGGAAGATATCTCCAACTTCTGCCAAGCGGTCAACATTAGTATCAAGAACAGTGACTCTGGCACCCATGCCAACTGCAATTCTGGTTGCAGCCGTACCTACAGTACCTGCGCCGAGAATTACTACATGAGCCGGTGCGACACCAGGCACTCCCTGTAATACCATCCCTTTTCCGCCGCATGGTTTCGTGAGCAGCCTGGCACCTTCCTGAATTGCCATTCGCCCTGCCACTTCACTCATTGGCTTCAATAGTGGCAATGCTGATCCAACCTGAATTGTTTCAAAGGCAATAGCCACACATTGATTGTCAATCAGTTCTTTTGTCAGGACACTGCTTGCGGCAAGATGTAAATAGGCATATATAATTAAGCCTTTGCGCAGGTATTTATATTCTGAAGCTATAGGCTCCTTGACCTTATAT
>JAAZGH010000168.1 GCA_012511325.1 Clostridiales bacterium
GGTGACAGAAGTCCGGCGCTTTCTAAAGGAAGGCTATCGTGAGATGGCTTTCTTCTACTCCCGGGAGGAATGGCAAGAAATATACAGAATCGGTCCGATAGTATCTTTTCAATGCAGAAGTGAGGTTATGAGATGTGGCGCGGCCAGACCCGACGGCGTAATCTACAGCAGGACTTTTAATCTGGAGACGGGCGAGGTGCTGCAGCTTTCCGATCTCCTGCTGATCAGCCCCGAGCAGCAGGTGGAGACTATTTATAAAGAGCATGTGGACTATCTGCAGAGGCATAGCTATGATGATTGGGTTTACGACTACGATTCTTATTATATCTCGGATATTAAGAGACAATGCGGGGAGGATGTCGTGTTCTGGCTGGAAGAAGACGGCATACATATTAATTTTCTAGTTATTTGGGCTAAGGGGGATGAAGAATTGATTATCCCCTATACCCGATCAGATCTGCTGCAGCCGTACCTGCTTATTCAATCCAAGGACTGGAAAGAGGCTTATCGGAAGCAGCTGAAATATGATGCTAATGGTATTAGAAGAATGAAAGACGCCGTTTCATACGGCAAGATGGGATCAGCTGAAAAGAAGGTGGCGATTGTTGATATTTGCGGCGACAGCGATCCGGAATTGCTTTATATGACATTTAACGGCGAGGCTTTCCGGGTATTTGTCTGGGGCTATGATGGCAATCAGGTTCCGCTTTTAGACGGCGCATTTACGGGCGCACCTTTTGGCGGCGGATGTTCTTTCGGAATAGCCGGTCTTAAAGATGGGAAATTACTGATCCACTATGAGGGCGGTGACGAGGGTTGGTACATTAATAGTGAAGTATATGAGTACCGTAACGGGAAAATGGTTTTAACAGAAAAAATGGTTCATTTTAGCGGTCCGGACTATGAAACAGGCGGCTATGTAGATGAGTACACATATAACGATAAAGAAATCAAAGAAAACGATTACAAATCAAGGCTGAACTCATGGCTGGCGGAAATAGCAGTGCCGCTATTTGTTTTTGAAGACTACGATAATGCAGTTTATAAAAAATTTATCGGCGATTATGCTATCAGTTACGAGGAGGCAATAGCGCTCTTGAAGCAATAGCTATCTATCGCAGATGCACGTACAAAAAGCCATCCCCATGGGTTGCGAGAGGGGATGGCTATATAATTGTCAACTGCCGAAGGGCGTTGAAACTGAGCCGATCAGTTTATTCAGTCTCAGGCAGGGCGGCGATCTTGTCTTTGATCATCTCTTCAGTCAGGAGAGGATTGGCAAGGCCGGAGGTAGCTCGCATTACCTGGCCGATAATTGATCTGAGAGCGGCTTCCTTACCTCTGCGGTAGTCTTTGACTGCTTTGGCACTGGTGGCCAGTACTTCCGTGACATAGTTCTCCAGTATTTCCGGGTCATTAATCTGTTTGAGCTGATGCTCTTCGACATATGCCAGGGGATCGATCCGATCCGGAGAACTGAGCATGGTCTTGAAGACTTTGCGCCCGGTATTGCTATTGATTTCTTCCGTTCCCAGCAAATCGGACAGAACCGACAGCTGTTCAGGTGCCAGCGGCACATCGCCTTCCTCAGCCAGTCCCGGCAACAGATCGGCAATGATCAGATTGGCCGCGATCTTGGGAAAGTCCGTATGCGCGGCCGCTTCTTCGAAGAAGTCGGCGATGCGGATGTCATTGGTCAGGAGGTTGGCATCGTATTCGGGAAGTTCCCAGCGCTCAACATATTCGGCGATCCGGACATCGGGCAGGCGCGGAATGGTTGCCCTGATGGCAGCTACTTCTTCCGGGCTGACCAGGATAGGCACCAGATCAGGATCGGGGAAGTAACGGTAGTCCGTGGCATCTTCCTTGCTGCGCAGAGAAGAGGAAGTGCCGGTAGCCGAGTCGAAGCGCCTGGTTTCCTGCTCAATCGCGCCGCCGGATTCGAGGATTTCGACCTGTCGCTGATATTCATGCTCAAGCGCCTTCGTTACGAAATTGAAGGAGTTGAGATTCTTCATCTCTGTGCGGGTGCCTAGCTGCGCCGTGCCGGCCGGGCGGACGGAGAGATTGACATCGCAGCGCATGGAGCCGCGGTCCATGCGGCCGTCCGAGACACCGGTATACTGCACCATAGCGCGGATTTTGCGCAGGAAGGCATCGACTTCTTCGGCTGAGCTCAGATCGGGTTCGGTGACGATTTCAATCAGGGGCACGCCGGCGCGGTTGAGGTCGACCAGTGTGCCTTCGCCCTCCAGATGAATGAGCTTGCCGGCATCTTCTTCGATATGAATGCGATTGAGACGAACGCGTTTTTTGCCGTCCCGGGTCTCAATGTCGAGATAGCCGCCGATACAAAGCGGGTGTTGACCCTGAGTGATCTGATAGGCTTTGGGCAGATCGGGATAGAAGTAGTTCTTGCGCTCCAGCTGCGAATAGGGCGCGATCTCACAATGACAGGCCAGACCGGCTTTGATGGCAAAGTCCAGCGCCTGGCGGTTTAACATCGGCAGCGCTCCGGGCATACCGAGGCAAATCGGGCAGGTATTGACATTCGGTTCAGCTCCGAATTCATTTTTACAATAGCAGGTGATTTTACGCTCCGTCATCAGCTCGACATGTACTTCAAGCCCGATGACCGCTTCATACTTGGTCATTATGCGGTCTCCTCTCCGGTGCCGCCCATAATAGCGGCACCTGCCTGGTATAGTAGAGCTTCGCTGAAAGCCGGTCCGGTCAGTTGCACGCTGACCGGCAGACCCTCTACCCGCGAGCCGGTGGGAACGGACAGCGCCGGCAGGCCGGTCAAAGGCGCCAGAACACTGAAGAAATTATCATTATAGGCGTCTTTTCTGTCCTTTTTTGTTCCCAGTTTCGGTGTCGTATCCGTTGTTGTCGGCAGCAAAATCAGATCAACTTGCTCCAGCATTCTGTCGAATTCTTGCTTGACGAAAGTTCTGACCTTTTGCGCTTTGACATAGAAAGCTTCATAGTAATCGGCGCTGAGTACAAAGTTGCCCAGCATGATGCGGCGCTTGACCTCCGGGCCGAAGCCTTCGCTGCGGCTGTTGTAGTAAATATCTTCCAGATCTTCATAATCCTGGCTGCGGTAGCCATAATGGATGCCGTCCAAGCGGCCGAAAGCGGAAGAGACCTCAGCGCTTGTCAGCAGATAATAAGCCGGAAAGGCGCTTTCCAGTTGCCTGGGCGTCAGTTCAACGATCTTGGCTCCGGCTGTCTCCAGATCTGCCGCTGTTTTGAGAACGGCTGCTTTGAAGTCTGCCGTGACTTTGGTTTCCAGGTAGTCCGGGGTCAGGCCGATGCGCAGGTCTTTGACGCCCTTGTCCAGACCGGCGCTGAAATCCGGCGTTGCTCTGTCTGCGGATACGGCATCCTGGGGATCATGGCCGGCGATAGCGCTCAGAACCAGAGCATTGTCAGCCAGACTCCTGGTCAGGGGGCCGACTTGATCCATGGAAGGAGCCAGGGGTATGACGCGGCGTCTTGAGACCAGGCCGTAGGTAGGTCTCATGCCGACCAGTCCGCAATGGGCGGCGGGCAGGCGCACGGAGCCGCCGGTATCGGAGCCGAGAGCGTAAGCCGCAGTTCCCGCGGCTACGGCAGCGGCTGAGCCGCCGGAACTGCCGCCGGGAATGCGGGTAAGATCCAGCGGATTTTTCGTCGGTCCGAAAAATGAAGTCTCATTAGTTGTGCCCAGGGCGAATTCATCAAGATTGGTTTTGCCCAGCAGTACGCCCATCTGATCCTGCAGTTTCAGCCAGACATAGGCGCTGTATGGCGGCACGAAAGCGGAGAGCATTTTCGAAGCTGCTGTAGTCAGGATTCCCTTGGTGCAGATATTGTCTTTCAGCGCCAGGGGGAGGCCGGCCAAGGGCGGCAAGTCCTTGCCGGCCATCAGGGCCTGATCGACTTTGGCCGCTTGAGCAAGCGCCTGATCGGAGGTGACAGTGATATAAGCATTGATTGATTCATCTTGAGCTTCGATCTGTGCCAGGTAGTGGCGGGTCAACTCGACGGCCGAGAATTCTCCGGCTCGCAAAGCTGCCGCCATTTGTGTTAGATTCATCTTCTGCATATCCATCTGCTATTCCTCCAGTGCAATCACTTCAGGTACGAAAAAGCAACCGTCGCGGCTGACAGGCGCATTTGCCAATAGTTCCCCGCGGGTCGGACCGGGCGGGATCGTAGCGGTTTGGAAGACATTTGCGGCCGCGAATACATTATCCGTAGGCGCCAGCCTGGCCGTGTCAATGCTTTCTATCTGACCGGTCCAGTCGATAATATCGGCCAGATATTCTTTTATCTGCTCCAGTTCTGTCTCATCAAAACGCAGGCGTGAGATCTGGGCCAGACGCTGAATATCGAACTTTACCGGTCTTCTCCCCGCGCCGGAGCCTGCCGTTCTTAACGGCTGATCACTCCCGGATAATTCGGCAGTCAGAGAGATACCCAGCTCCTCGAGTTGCTCGCGGTCTACGCGATCCGGCGCGCCGGTCAGGAGACAAGAAGCTTCTTTGGTCTTGGGGAAAGCGATCACTTCGCGCAGGGAGTCTTCTCCCAGCAGGATCATAAC
>JAAZGH010000169.1 GCA_012511325.1 Clostridiales bacterium
CAGATCAGCCGAATCTTCGCTGACAGGAGCAAATCCTGCCGGGATATCCTCGGCTGCAGGCGGTTTGGCGGCCTGATAGAGCTTCTCTCCGCAGTAGCAATCATAGGCAGCGCTTATCGCTGTCGTTTCGGTAATTTCAGTCTCAGTCGTCACTGCCGGCGTCTCAGCTGTCGTGGTTCCGGCAGTCGGCTTCTCTGTGGGTTTGGCTGTGGGTTTCGGCGTCGGTGTTGCTGTCGGCCTAGGTGTCGGCGTGGTTGTCGACCTTGGTGTTGGTTTCGGTGTCGGCGTTGCCGTCGCCTGAGCCGCGGAAACCGATACCCCGGCAGATTTCATGCTAATATTGTTGAGTTCAACTGCAATGCCGGCAGAAAATTGAGTCAAAGTAAAAACAGCATTATTGACTGGTTTAATTGCTTTAAAACGAATGGAAGCGACTTTCCTTCCCGTATATTGTGCTTCGGCAGGATCAAGAGACGCTGTTACAATACCAGATCCCTCACTTGTTCTCTTTTGTGAATCAGGTAGTGAAGTGCTATTTATATGCACTGGCGAATCAAAAGCACTGCTATCATATGACATCTTGACTAAATACGATGTGAAAGTTACTTCAGAATTCAGGCTGACTGTAATTGTAACAGTATCGCCCACAGAAATATTGGTCTTTGATGTGCTGATAATCGGACCTGCCGCTCTTAGTGGAGTTGCCTGCAAAGATAAAACCACGAGCAAGCTCAAAATAACAGCCAGTATACCCTTGAAATAATTCCTGCAATCTCTTCTCATAAAATCCTCGTTAGCGATTATTTGTGATCTCTATACGGCCAAAGAAATACTCAGCAATAAATGTTGCGTCAACCACATTTATAACACCGTTGTTATTAACATCAGCTGCCTGTAATTCAGGACCTGAGAGGATATTTCTCTGGAAAAAATGTTCCATTACAAATGTCATATCAACAATATTAATATAGCCATTGCCGTTGATATCGCCGTACATGATAAAAGGCAGCACGAACTCGGGAACAGTTTGCCCCGTCTTTATCACCTCAAGTGTGCAACCGGTCGAGACTACACCCGTTGTGACAATTTCGCCGGCTTTATTGCGAATCTGCATAGTATAGCCGGGATCACTGAGCTTCAGATCGCGAAGAATATTTTCAGCCAGATGTTGATTTTTCTTCGGGTTCAGTCCTGACAAGACACCGTCTTCGATATTGTAGACCGTTGTTTGCAGCAGTGGCGCCTGGTTGGTTCCGCTTCCCTTATGCTTGACTGTAATAGTATAAGTGCGTTGCACATCTCTCTTTTCCGCGCGCACAATCAATTTCACAACTAAGGGGGCGGAAGCAGATGCAGGCACGGGAATGGCGCCCTGATGCGCTTTGCCGTTAACCTCGGTAATAATATCCGCTTGGGCGTGATAAGGCGTACCTGTCAGCAGAATTTGGTTCACAGCTTCGTTCAGCGTCAAGGTATAATTGTAAACTTCCGGATTAAAAGCCGGTGTCAGTGCTGCCGGAGCGGAAATACCGCTCAGCCAGTTGTTCCGGCTTAGATTGTCTGTTGGCTTCGCCTGCGGTGTCTGCGGCATATTCCGCATTACCGGAATCACAAAATGGAGCGGCTGCTGGATACTGCCCATTTCCAGATAGTTGCGCATCACAATTGCGGCCTCTGACGGCGGCGCCATAACATTGCTCATATATTGATGCCAGAATTCGACAAAGTCATATTTTTGCAGATACAGGCTATCCTGGCCTTTGTTGATATAGAGTTTGGCAATCCACTCTGCTCCGCCTTTGATCGCTTTCTCCGGATCCGTCCACGGCCTCTGATAAGTAGTGCCGCCGGAGGCATATTTTAAGCCGTTGGCGATGGGATTAGTGGAAGCGGTGGCGCCGATATTGTAGTAATTATAGATACCCGGGTAGGCGGCAAATGTTCCTTTGACTGAAGCGCTTCCGGCTCTGCCAACCTCCTGAATAACTCTGCTGACAAGGAAATAGGGGCTGGCTCCGCTTGCAGTGGCAGCATCCATGAAAACCTGGGCATAGGTTTTATTGAGGGTGACTTTTTGTCCGGCGGCATTGAGATAGACTATTTTGCCCTGAGCGTTGACATGCTCGGAATTGCCGGCCGGATCCATAAATGTGCCTTTGAGCATCTTTTCAATGCCGGCCAAAGTATGATAATTGGCATTATAGGACAATTGCTCAAATTGAAAGATACCGGTCTGATCCAGGAAATTGCGCGGATCCAGATAATATTTGACCGCTTCCGGGGATGCGCCGGTAAAACCGGCATCGAGCGCTTTCCAAGAATCGGTGCGATAATCATAGGAATCGGCCGCATAGGATTTCATAGAGGTAATCCGGCCGATTGGCACAGTGGATGTTTTGCCGGGGGATTGCTTGGTTACGACATAATCCCAATCATGGTTAATATTTTTCGCGGAAAAGGTCCAGTACGGATATTTCCGGTGCAGATCTTTCAAGCCTGCATGATAGCTGGCCGGGAATTCATTGTCCAAAAAGACCTGGAATTCCTGATCGGTCAGGGGCGGATTATTCGGATCTATCTGTACCTGCTCAACATAGCGGTCGACCACAACACCCGGATCGAGAGCAATATAGGCCGCATACATATAGCCTTCTGCGCCGGTTGGCTCCATGATCACCCGATACCAACAGTTATTGCCAGCAAGAACTTCCTGTCCGTCAACATAGCCCAGCACCTGGAGGCGAACACCTCTGCTGTAAGTGTTAATTGAAGTATATTGCTGATCCGGCGTCAGCCGTAAACGAAGCGAACTGGCGCTGATTGTAGCATTCCACGGTTGCGCCCGAACTGTCATCGGCGCAGTCCGCAGCAATGGTCCGGGTTGTTCCCGAATAGCTTCAGTTGCAGTAGCGTTATCGCCCCCGGTCTCAGATGCGACGCTCTCTCCTGCGTTTGTCTCCTTAATCAGATTTGGATCAGTTTCAGTTGCGACAGTCGTCGGCTTCATGACACCTGTGGTATCCGAAGTATCTCCGGTTTTATCCTCGCCATCGGCCAGTGTATCTGAGGTATTCTGTGACGGAGCCGGCGCTTGTGCCGGTTCAGTTTCTGACGCTGCAGAATTTTGCTCCGTCGCTGCCCCTGTCGAACTCTTGGCAACTGTTGCTGCGCCGGCGGCTTGAGCGCCAAGCATTAGCGCCAACACCAGAATAATAAAAATTACTATATTCTGATAAGTTGTTCGACTTTTCATAATCCAAGGCCACACATTCTACGCTAATCATCGCTAACGACTGCTTCAGACAACAGTCAATAAATGCCGGAAAACATACTCTCCCTGTTGGCATGATTTTAGCACAATAAGTGAACCAAATTATGGCAAAAGCATGTCAGGACACCGCTTTCAGCGCTCTGTCCATGACTTGTAGGTTTAATGAAATAACTCTGAAATAATCAGGCGATCAGTCATCAAGCTCATCCCGCGTCTTATAATATGAGGGAATGACATAAAGAAAAACCAGTCTACTGCCGGCAACATAGCCAGCAATTTTTTAGCCGCCCCCTGTTCAACTATCCGCCAACTGTCGCTAATCTCCTTGTCAGGTCTGATAGATCGCCTTGAAAGTAGAATTGGCATAGTGATCTGTCATTCCGGCAATATAATCTACGATCTTGCGCAGAGCGGAAGCCTCCGGCTCGGGATGGCGCTGCATATAATCGTTAAAGTTTTTCAGTACCAGTTCGCCGTCCGCCGAATTAAAGAAAACTCCCTCGCCGGCCCTGAGATAGGCTACCATTAAACCCCTGATAATAGTATTAACCATTTCTTCATAGATCATGATCGGTTCGGACAGATAGATGCGCTGATAGTTCTCCTGGATCAGCTCCTGCAGCGCTTCCCCTTTCGCCCGGCTCATAATGATGGCATCTTGCCCGTAGCTATGTGAAATTACATCCAGAACCAGGGTGTTGACGATGTCCGAATTGGATGAGCCCAATTCATTTTGGATAGCACGGGGAATATCGTCAAAGCTCATCAGTCCGGCGCGGAAAGCGTCTTCGATATCGCGGCCGACATAAGCGATGCGGTCAGCAATGCGGACTACGCAGCCCTCCAGCGTCGCGGGCATCAGATGCTTTTTAGCTCCGGAAATCAGATCCTCTTCCTGTTTGTCGCGCCAGGGCGTCAGGACAAATTCATCGATTTTCTCACCACAGTGACTGGCAATACCGTCGCGCACTTCAAAGCTCAGATTGAGTCCGCAGCCAGCTTTATGCTCGGCCAAAATATCCACCGTGCGCAGCGAATGCAGCTCATGCTGGAAAGCAAATCCACCCTGCACTTCGCCGATAATGCGGTTCAGGGCATCTTCGCCGGCATGGCCGAAGGGAGCATGCCCCAAATCATGTCCCAGCGATATGGAACGGATCAGATCCTGATTGAGATTGAGCGCTTTGCCTATGGTCTCGGCCAGATACATCACATAGAGCACATGTTCCATCCTGGTACAGATATGATCATTGCGTGGATTAAAAAACACCTGTGTCTTCTCGCGCAAACGCCGGAAAGGCATCGAATACAAAATTCTGCCCGTATCGCGCTCGAACATCGTTCGCACCGGGCAGTCCTGCTCTTCCCTTCTGCGCCCGCGGCTATGCGCGCTGGCTGTAGCATAGGGACTTAAATGCTGAAGCTCCGTCTGCTCCTTAAGCAGTCGGGGCAATCCGATTTTATCCGACACTTCCATCTTAATCCTCCACTCGCGTCAATAGCGACATCGACGCTTTGAAGCGCTTGGTGCCGCTCTTGAACCTGATCACCAGGATAGCGTCGCCGCTGAAAGGCACAATTTTCTCAATCGCGCCTATCCCCAGCCGCTCGTGCCTGACCAGGTCTCCCACGGCCAATTGCTGATAGTCCAGACCCCTTTTCTCATCCCGGGATAGACTGTTTTTGGTTCTTTCGAAGGCTGTCCCCCGCCGTCCCGCACTTGTCCCGGGCGCGATGCCTCCCGCAGTGTCCGCGGAGGCGAAATCCCTTCGGAAAGAGTAGCCGGCCCCATAGCGGGCGTCTTCGCTTCTGCGGCTCCAAGTGGCGATGCTTACACTGTCGGCATCGAATTGATCACCGTGGCGGGAGCCGCCCACTTCTTCGACCAGATCATCGGGAATCTCCCGGGCGAAGCGGGAGACTTTCTGATACATAGTCTGTCCATAGAGCAGGCGTTGCCGGGCAGCCGTGATAAAGAGCCTGCGCTTGGCCCTGGTCAAAGCTACATAAGCCAGGCGGCGCTCTTCTTCGATCTCCTCGCGCGAGTACAGTGATTGCTCGCCGGGGAACAGCCCCTCATTGGCTCCGACCAAGAAGACAGTATCAAATTCCAGGCCTTTGGCGCTGTGAATGGTCATCAGGCTTACCGCGTCCGATTCATCCGCCTGGTCCAGATCGCTGTAAAGCGCAACCCGCTCCAGATAGGCTTCTGCTATCTGCGCCAAAGTCAGGGGCATGGTCAGATCTTCCTGCTCAGCCTGCAACTCCGGGTATTGGCGGAGTTCTTCCAGTTCGTCTGTCAGTCTGCTTTCAAATTCCATTGCATCGGAAACCAGCTCATCCATATTCTGAATCCTGGTAGTCGCCTCCAGCGGCAATTTGTCCAGCAAGGCTGTCTGTTCTTGTTTCAGACCGGAATCATCGGTAACTTGCTTAACGTAAAATCCGAATTCGATCTCGTCTCGAGACAGTACCTGTTGCAGATCGAGAATCAGATGGACGAAGAGACGGATTTTGCCGGCGGCGAAGGAGAGCTCGGGAAATTCCTCGGCCCGGCGGCAGATCTCAAACAGCGGCTGTTGCTCCCTGGCGGCGATCTGATTGAGCAGCTCCAGAGTCGTGGCTCCGATACCGCGGCGCGGGCTGTTGATAATCCGGCGCAGGGCAAGGTCATCCGACGGCTCAGTGATAAGGCGCAGATAGGCCATAATGTCTTTGATCTCTTTGCGATCGTAGAAGCGCATACCGCCATAAATCCGATAGGCAATGCCGTGATCTTGCAGAGCGCTCTCCAGATTGCGGGCCAAGGCGTTGACGCGGTACAGAACGCCAATCTCATTGCCGCTCATAGCCGCACCTGATTTGGACATCAGACGCCTGATCTGATTTGCCACATAAACGGCTTCGTCGTTTTGATCCAGGGCACGGTAGAAATTGATCTTGTCGCCTTCCTCCGCCTCGGTCCAAAGTGTCTTGTGATTGCGCTGCTCATTGAGACAGATCACTGAATTGGCAGCGGCCAGGATCGTCCGCGTCGAACGGTAGTTTTGCTCCAGCCGGATAACGGTACAGTTCGGGAAATCCTGGCGGAAATCAAGGATATTCATCAGATTGGCGCCGCGGAAGCTGTAGATGGACTGATCATCATCGCCGACAACAAAGAGATTATTATGCTTGGCGGCCAACAGGCGGACCAGGACATATTGGGCATGATTCGTGTCCTGATATTCGTCTACCAGCAGATGTCGGAAACGCTCCTGATAATAGGACAGCACTTGCGGCTGTTGCTCGAAGAGAAATACTGTCAGGGCCAAAATATCGTCGAAGTCGAGACAATTATTTTGTCGCAACTCTTCTTGATAATAATTGTAGATCTCCGCCAGCTGCTGCTTCTGCAGATCTTTACCGGCTTCCTTAGCGTACTCTTCCGGATAGATCAGCTTATTCTTGGCGCTGCTTATCTGTTGCTGGACTTGACGGATCGGCACTGTCTTATCGCTGACCTTGGCTTTTTCCATCGCTTCTTTCAGCACTCGCCGCTGGTCAACAGTGTCCAGAATCGAAAATGATCTGTCATAGCCCAGCAGATGAGAATGCCGGCGCAAGATGCGCAGCATCATGGCATGGAAGGTTCCGACCCAGGCCGCTCTTGCCGCCAGCCCAATCTGGCTGCTAACGCGTTCTTTCATCTCATTAGCGGCTTTGTTGGTAAAAGTGATCGCTAAAATCCGCTCGGGATCGACACCGCGCCTTTGCACCAGCCAGGCGATCCGCTGAGTGATGACTCTGGTCTTGCCGGAACCTGCCCCCGCCAAAATCAGAAGTGGCGAGCCTTCATGCAGTACGGCTCTTCTTTGTTCGGGATTGAGATTCGCCAGGAGAGGGTCGGCAGCGGAATCATAAAGCTCGCCGGCGGTTTTGGCAACGGACAGCAGGCCTGGCGCGGACTCCCGCCCGCCGGGGGCTCCATCAGCCTTTAATTGCCCGCTATCCGCACTTTTTGTCATTGTCTTCTACTCATAATTTTTAAAAACGGTCGCCCGCCGGCGACCGCAAAACAGTCCGGGAGAGAATAATCTTCTCTTAGTATTCAGGTTCGATCAAACCATAATCGCCATCCAGTCTCTTGTAAACCAGATTGACCATACCGGTTTCATCATTGAGGAAGAGATGGAAACTGTGGTTTAAGAGCTCCATCTGCAAGACAGCCTCTTCGGCATCCATCGGTGTGATGACAAAGCTCTTGCGGCGCGTAATAACCGGCAATTTTTCCTCGCCGCTATCCTCTTCTGCTTCTGCAGTATCCACAGTGGCCAGATAGTCTTCCATATAACCGAACTTGCGGTTTTTCTTCTTCATCCGCGCTTTATATTTGCGAATCTGGCCCTCTATGATATCTATTGCTCTATCCAGAGCCATAATTGCCTCGGGAGCAGTCGCCTCGGCACGATAAAAATGCGACCTTATTTTGATCGTAACTTCAGTCCGGACTTCATCGTGCTCATGCTGGAAACGAACAGTGGCTACCGCTTTGTCCCCGAAATAGCGGTCAAATTTCTTCATCTTGTTCTTTACTTTTGCCTGAAATTGTTCTCCGATCTTAATCCCTACGCCATGAATAGTAAGAGTCATTGGTCACGTCCTTTCCGACCGCGGAGGCGGTCGTTGAGCGGTCCTCGATTTGCTGTTTGAGGACAGTTTCTAGTAGTTGTCTATATTATAACTGATAAGCGGTGCTTGCAAAAAGTTTCAGAAAATTTCTTCGTCGGCAATTTCGTCACAATCGAATATGTCCGGGAAAGAACCGCCAAAAAGGAAACAATCATGCGCGCCCTGACATGATTCCGCCTTAGTGCAGAGCGCAGCCCGCATCTCTTCGCAGTTGGATACTGCTTGAATTTCTAGTTCCGTCTCCAAGTCGAAAGCGGAAAAAGTCAGACCGGTCCACTCTTCTAAATCAGAATCGGCCGGGAAAGCACCGGTTTTCAAAATAGCGCCGTCAATTACAGTTACGGGTAATTGCCCGGCATCCATTTCATCCAGAAAACTGAGCAGGCACGGCTCGCAGACAAAAGCTCCCGGATTGCTGGGCAATGCGTAATATTCGAATCTAAAGCCGGCGTCGCTTAATTTGCGCCCCCGCGCTAAGGCCCGGAACAATTCTGCTTTGTTTTCATCCAGGACACTGCAGGGATCCTCAAGACCATAGACTCTTATTTCTTGCTTCCTGGTTATCTGATATCTGCTGCAGTTGTCCTTGCAAGATCCTTCACCGGCCCCGCTGCCGGAACAATCAGCCATGGTATAGATCTCCTCGGCTCCTAAAGTATCAGATGCATCCATCACTAAATCCTGCCTCCCAACCATCAGGCTTTTATTGAAAAATACCGCCTGCTATGCCAATATACTTGCGTACACTACTTTAATTGAATGCAATAATAACAGACCGGGAGATGATAAAATGCAACAAAAGATACGCTTTACGGCAACTAATGGCTTGACCTGGCGGGCTGTTCTTCTGACCATCCTGGGTTCAATCCTGATTACTATCAGTTCCATGTATATAGCTCTGAAGATGAGCGCCCTGCCCTGGCCTACCATTTTTGTAGCTATTCTCTCGATGTCTTTGCTGAAACTGGGAGGGAAAATTTCCCGACAAACCACCGATTTGAATGAGATAAATATTACCCATACCGGCATGTCCTCCGGCGCCATGGTAGCCGGTGGCATAGCCTTCACAGTCCCGGCTCTGTTTATCTCGGGGATCTATGAGCCATATAATCCGGACGCCATGCGGCTCTCAGACTGGCTGTGGCCGAAATTCTGGCCTGTCATGTTTGTTTCGCTGGCAGGGGTTGCTGCCGGTACCTTCCTGTGCTGGGTCTATCGCAGGCGCAATATTGAAGAAATGGAGCTAGCCTATCCGCTCGGAACGGCAGCTGCTGATACTCTGGAAGCAGGTGACGAAGGCGGCAGCAAAGGGCTGATACTACTTCTGTCTTTGGCTTTCTCTGCTCTCTTTACCGTAATCCGTGATGCCGGACATTGGGTCAAAGAGCTTTATAGCGGAGCCATCGGCTTTTTCCCGGTCTCAATCTATATGTCTCCTTTGGCTTTGGCCACCGGCTATATTATAGGCTTCACTCCGGCCTGTTACTGGTTTGTCGGCGCCTTGGCAGGTCTGATAATGCAGCAGGCTGGTGTCTCGGAGATGACTATAACAGCCGCTGTCGGCCTGATGGTCGGCGCCGGTATCGGCATTGTCGTCAGCTTTATCAGCACCAGCATCGCTGAGGCCAAGAAGCACAAAAACCGGCAGGCAGGGGACAAACATCAATCAAAGCCCCGCCGCAAAGTCTCTTATCTTTTGATCGGTACTGCTCTCAGTTTTGTCTGCACGATTGTTGCCGGCTTCTCAGCGCCAGTCGCCCTGCTGGCCATGATCGGAGTAGTCTTTGCCACTGCCATGTCATCCGTGATCACGGGTCAGACCGGGATCAATCCTATGGAGATCTTCGGCATCATTATCCTGCTCTCTATCCGTCTCCTGGTCGCAGTCAGTCATGAGCAGGCCATCTTGATCGCCTGCCTGGTAGCAGTCGCTTGCGGTTATGCCGGCGATGCCATGAACGATTATAAAACAGGCCATATCTTAAACTCCGATCCCCAAGCGCAGTTTGTCACGCAGCTATTGGGCGGCCTGGCCGGGGTACTGGTTGCCGTGCCGACATTCTTCCTTATCATTGCGCAGTACGGCAGCGTCGGCGCTGAGACCGGTCTGACGGCGGCGCAGGCGCACAGCGTGTCGGCCATGGTGAGCGGCATCGGCGATCCTCTGATCTTCACAGCCGCCCTGCTGGCCGGCCTGATTCTGTTCCTGCTGAAGATACCCTCCATGATTATCGGTATCGGCATGATCCTGGGTCTGGGCATATCTACTTCGATTTTCCTGGGCGGCGCTATTTGCTATCTGGTCACCGGATTCAAATCGGACCGACTCACAACCAAAGGCAATATTATTGCCGCCGGTTTGTTGGGCGGCGAAGGCATCACCTCTACGGTGATCGCCTTGATAGCTATGTTCCAAGGCTAGCAGCCGGGAGCTGTTTAAGATATGATATTTGCTGTATCAATCCGGCGCCGGCGTCAGCTCGCCGGAAAGGAGAGAAAATAATATGGCACAGGGCGAAGAAATCGTCATCAGCTATCGACCCAATAACGGCAAAGAATATAATATCGTATCTCAGTTTGATCAACAGACCTATCGCCGCTACCCGGTCAAGACAGAGCTGGTCAGCAAAGAGACACGGATCGCTGATTTTGTCGAGCGCAATCTGAACGCCTTCTTCTCCGGCCTGCCCGAGTCTGAGGCTGCTATAGTTGGCGGTCGCGAATGGTATCTGTATATTGACGAGACTGTAATCGCCATCATGCAGGGACGCTCTTTCCTGATCACCGAGATCAACCCCGGCTTCTGGGCCAAATTCCTCTGCCGCTTCGTGCAAAAGACCAGCTACGGGATTGGTCTGCGCAGTCCCTATACCATGCAATTGGCGCTCGATGAAGCCGGCTTGCCCCGCATCCTTTTCGCCTCTTTCGGCAGCATACTGGGCAAGATGGTAGGCAAGCGCGGTATTTTCTATAAACTCGCCGGGCACGGTATTAATACGATCGACGGACCGGCGGATTATTGTCTGCCGCCGCTGAATAAATCAGCTAAGCTGGGACCCAAGGATCCGCAGCTGGTAGCCGAAAAAATCAGCGTCCAGGTGCGCTCCGCTTCTTTTCTCAGTCCGGAGCTGAAGGCCCTCTTCAGGGGCACCGTGATCATTGATGCCAATGATATCAATAGCGCAGTCC
>JAAZGH010000170.1 GCA_012511325.1 Clostridiales bacterium
CCTGCGATACCATTACGCCCAGATTAGTCACCTCAAAGCCGGCTTCGCGAAAAGCAAATTCGAGGATACGTATGCCCACGGCATGTACATCCGCTCCAATTACGCCAATTACCAAGTGTTTCTTATCCATCCGGAATCCCCTACCTGCGGTTAAGTTTTTGTTTGGCAGCCTTATATGCCGCTGCCACGGCATCTGATATATACAGCCACGAACCGCGATCAACGCGCAGATCATAGCGCAACATTCTAACTTGACCTTTGAGCGCAGCTCTCAGCTCTTGTTCTTCTTTGCGCGAAATAAAATCGGTGCAATGCGGAGGCACCAGGATCAGATCCTGTCTCAAGAGAAAATCGGAAAAATCAGTAGCGTCCCCGCCGAACAAATATACTTCCGCCTCCGTCTCCAGGCTAACATAATGGGAAAAATCGGCTAGAATTTTGTCCAGGAAAGTATGGCTGAGACTGAGAATCCCTACCCTGGCAGCTTTCGGTATACCGCTGAATTCTTTAATCGTGGCCGGGCATAAAGTCAATGCCAATTGCATCACAGGCACTTTATTTTTAGTTAGCTGCTCCAATTCGGCCGTATTCTTCTCTTCACAGACAATCAGATCAAAGTCCGCTTCCAGCCTGAAAGGCTGGTCCCTGATATCAGCCAGCAGGAAGCGGACATAGTCGGCATTGGGAATAGTGGACAGACCGTTCAGAATCACAGACCGCAGTTCAGGCGATTCACCGACTACTGCAACACGCACATTTCTGAATCGCTCTTCCATCTGCCTCATTCGCAGTTCCAGGAAAATCTGGATATCCCTGAGCGAGAAATCCAGTTGAGAGAGCTGGGCCAACATCTGATCTATCGCTTCCAGCGCTTGTTCTTTCCTGCTTTTATTATCCTCGGTATCATTCGCGGCTACATAGGAACCGCTGCCTTGAATCATCACAATCAGGCCTGTTTCGGCCAGATATTGATATGCGTGCTTAGCGGTGCCGACTGAAACTTGTTTGTCGCCGGCAAGTTGGCGAATGGTGGGCAATCGGGTTCCCGCAGGCAGCTCCCCCGAAATAATCTGTTCAGACAGCTCCCGTGCTAAACTGCGATAAAGCGGGCCATCTGCTTTGCGCTCTATCATTTAGCTTCTCCCGCCTTTGGCAATATTTTGCTCTCTCTGCCGCAGATAGGCGGCCGGACCCTCCCGATAGAGATCTCTGCCTGTAGAATCTATCGCTACCACCAGCGGGAAATCCCGGACTTCTAATCTGCGCAAAGCCTCAGCGCCCAGATCTTCATAGGCGATCACTTCCGCTGCGGTAATCCGTTCCGCCAATAGAGCTCCGGCACCGCCGACGGCGGCAAAATACACAGCGCCATGCTCTTTCATTGCCTCAATTACTTCCCGGCTGCGGAAGCCCTTGCCGATCATGCCTCTCAGGCCATGAGCGAGTAACAAAGGAGTATAGGGATCCATGCGATAGGAAGTAGTAGGCCCTGCAGACCCGATCACTTCTCCCGGTCTGGCCGGTGTCGGTCCGACATAAAAGATGACCGCATCCCGTAACAAAAGAGGCAATTTCCCGCCTCCGGAAATAGTTTCTGCCAAACGCTTATGGCCGGCATCGCGCGCAGTAAAAATCGTCCCTGTCAGCAGTACTCTATCTCCCGCCTTCAGCGAACGTGCAATCTCTTCGGTCAGAGGAGCCTGAATTCTTCTTATCATTACAGCACCTCTTCCAGATGCCTGGTAGCGTGGCAGCTGATATTGACAGCCACAGGCAAACCAGCGATATGGGTGGGCAAAGTCTCAATCGCTACGCCAAGGGCTGTGCTCCGTCCTCCCAGACCCATCGGACCCAATCCCAGCTCATTGATTTGCCTCAGCATCTCAATCTCCAGCTCCGCATAGTACGGATCCGGATGACGATGAGCCAGAGGCCTTAACAGAGCTAGCTTAGCGAGATAGGCA
>JAAZGH010000259.1 GCA_012511325.1 Clostridiales bacterium
CCTAATACAGACGATGCATCATATAGCCCGATGTTCCCGAAGCCACAACTGGAATTAACCAATGAGGTCAGTAAAATCCTCGACAAATATGGAATGGAAGTATGGATGTGGTATCCTTTGATGTTTGGTGATTATACAATCCCCGAAAATTTTCAAAACTCTTTGGAAGAGGCTGAAAAGACATTTCAGGGCATTCATAAGATCGATGCCCTGTTTATTCCTGGCGGAGATCCGGGGCATACCCCTCCAAAGGTTCTGTTCGAATACCTTAAGGGGGAAAAGTATATTTTAAACAAGTATCATCCTGAGGCAGAAATCTGGGTGTCGCCACAAGGTTTTTCAGTAGAGTGGTTTAATGAATTTATCGAGCTTTTAAAAGGGGAGCCTGAATGGCTCACTGGAGTTGTTCATGGTCCATGGGTGAGGATGAATGTAGATAGTTTAAGAAAGATAATACCCGAGAAATATCAAATTCGCAGGTATCCCGACATTACCCATACAATTCACTGTGAATATCCTGTTCCCAATTGGGATATCGCTTACGCCACTACATTACATCGAGAAGCAATAAATCCACGGCCTTTGGATCAAGCCTTAATCTTCCGTTCCACGGATATTAAGAGCAGTAGTGGTTTTATAACGTATTCCGAGGGTGTAAATGACGATGTTAATAAAATGATTTGGAGCGGATTGGGCTGGGATCCAAATGCAGATATTTACGAGATCCTTACGGATTATAGCAGATATTTTATTGGTTACGAGTATGCCTATGATTTTGCCAATGGGTTACTGGGGTTAGAAAAAAATTGGAATGGCCCACTATTATCCAATCACTCAGTAGATATAAATTTATTAAAATTCCAACAATTAGAAAAAGATGCTTCTCCAAGGACAAGGTTGAATTGGCGATTTCAGCAAGCATTGTACCGTTCGTACTATGATGCTTATATAAGAAGCCGGCTGATATATGAAACCTATCTCGAGAATGCTGCCTTGGATATGTTACGCGGGGCATCAGAAATCGGATCTTTGAAGGCCATCGAGTACGCGTCAAAAATATTGGATAGTGCAGTATTAAATAAAGTTTCAATGGATTTAAGACAACGTGTATTCGAACTGGCAGAAGCTTTATTTCAAAGTATCCGAATGCAGCTGAGTGTTGATAAGTATCATGCTATTTCGGTTGGAAGAGGGGCAAACCTGGATTTAATTGACGAACCACTAAATAATTCTGCTTGGTTATATGCAAATTTCGAACGAATTGTTAAAATAGATACTGAAGCAGAGCGTTTACTCGAATTAGAGAAAATTGTCAATTGGGAAAACCCTGGGCCGGGGGGTTATTATATTGATTTTGGTGATTTATCTGAAAATTCTCATTTGGTACGTGGTTCCAAATATGAAGATGATCCCGGGTCGTGGCATTCCCCTTTTATAGGAAGGAGAACAGGGTATCCCCAAGACAAGGGTTGGCGAAACTCGTGGAAAACTTATATTCACACGCTTTTTAATTATCCATTGGTATTGCGTTTTGACAATCTTGACCCGAAGGTAGAATACCAACTTAAAATAGTATATTTAAGAGGGCCAATAAAGTTGATGGCAGATGATCAATATGTAATTCACGATTATTTTGAGATTACACCGTGGTCTATCGAGGTCAGAACCTATGACATTCCCCAGGAGGCTTCAAACGATGGGAAGCTCTCCTTGCAATGGGAAATGGAACCAGCCATTGGAGGTGCCGGAAGAGGGAACAAGATCGGGGAAATGTGGTTAATAAAAAAATAGGTCATTCACATGAAGATAAAACCCATTAC
>JAAZGH010000171.1 GCA_012511325.1 Clostridiales bacterium
GTATTTCTTCCGAGGCGGACAGCTGATGCGGTTTTTTGCGCAGGATATTCTCCAGATAGTGGCGCCTGGCTGAGATCCCGGGATCTTCCGACAAGAAGATAATCAGCTTTTCTTCGGGAATTTGTGTTATCTCCGGCTCCGCCCAGGAAATAGCTGCCTCAAATTGGGTCAAGAGCTGGATCGCCCGCAAGTGAAGGCCGTTGAAATCTGAATTCCCCGTGTCTTCATCGCTCTTTAAATGTGCATAGACATAGAGTTTGGCTACCCGCTCCCCGATGCTCTCCCCCAGACGGAAGAATTCACTGAGGACAGCGGCTGAAGTGTGCAGTTTATGCTGATAATCCTGCAGGAGCGGGATTTCTTTCGCAACGGCGGCGAATTCGTTCTCCCAGGCTGCCGTATCCTGATAGATCGTAGTCAGATCCCAGGTCTCCGCCATATCGACTTCGGAGCGTAGTTTTACCTGTCCGGCGCCGCCCTGGCCGGCTGCGACCTTATTTCGATGCCGTCCCGGATCAAAGTTATTCAGCTTAAACATAATCACATATCCTCCAAAGAAATAATCTGTTTTTGCGAAGGCCTGACCCGACAGCCCGGCTTCTCCGGACTCAGGAAATCAATCTGTGTCGGAGGCGCCTTCGTCTAAAATCGTTCCGGCATCAACATCGGTTTAGATACTGATGTCTTTGTCCTCATCTGTTATCGGGGCTATACTGACGACACTGCTGTCAGCAGCTCTCATCAGAGTGACGCCGCTGGTAATGCGGGATTGTACCGGGATCTCCTCGGTCTTGATGCGGATGACGATGCCGGAGTCATTGATCAGCAGGATATCTATATCGCCGTCCACCAGCATGGCGCTGACCAATTTGCCCGTCTTCTTAGTAGCGCGGTAGGTGATCAGGCCTTTGCCACCTCTGTTCTGTCTGCGATAATCCGACAGCCTGGTGCGCTTGCCGAAGCCTCTTTCCGATACGACCAGCAGGGTCCGGTTTTCGTCGGCGGAAACCATGCCGATAACCTCATCCCCCCGTGCCAGCGTGATGCCCTTGACACCCATTGTATTGCGCCCGGTATCTCTGACATCGGCCTCGTCAAAGCGGATCGCCATGCCGTTTTTAGTAACCAGGATGATGTCTTGCTCGTCATCGGTCAGCTCAACCCCGATCAGCTCATCCTCATCGCGCAATCTGATCGCAATCAGACCCGAGCGGCGGATATTGGCATAATCTGACAGCGGCGTCTTCTTGACCAGGCCTTCGCGCGTGGCCATGATCAGGCTGCCTTGCTCCGCCTCGTCATCGATCGGCACGATGCCGTAGATCTTTTCCTCGGGCTCCAGTTGCAGGAGATTTACGATCGCCATGCCTCTGGCCGTGCGCGAAGCCTCCGGGATTTGATAGCCCTTGAGGCGGTAGACTTTGCCCTTGGTGGTGAAGAAGAGCAGTGTCTGATGTGTCGAAGTCGTGATAATCTGGCAAACCACATCTTCTTCTCTGGTCTGCAGACCGGTGATGCCACGCCCTCCGCGCCGTTGCGAGCGATAGGTATCGACGGGCAGGCGCTTAACATAGCCGGCATTCGTCATAGTGACAACAACCTGTTCTTCTTCGATCAGGGATTCGTCATCAATCTCAAAGCCTCCGGCAGGATCTATCTCCGTCCGGCGGGGATTGGCATAGCGCTTTTTTATTTCCAGGAGCTCTTCTTTGACCGTATCGGTCAATAGCTGCTCTTCCGTCAGAATCCTGTTGTAGAGCGCTATTTTCTCGTCCAATTCATCATGTTCCGTCTGCAATTTATCGCGTTCCAGGCCGGACAGGCGACCCAGCCTCATATCAACTATGCTTTGCGACTGTTTCTCCGTCAGGCCGAAGTGCTCGGACAATCTGGTTTTGGCAATTTCTTCGCTGGCGGATGAGCGGATGATATTGATCACCTGATCAATCTTGTCGATCGCCAGTTGCAGCCCTTCGACAATATGGCGCCTGTCCTCCGCCTTGGCCAGATCATAGCGCGTCCGGCGGGTCAGGACTTCTTTGTGGTGGGAGATATAGTGAGTCAGGGCTTCTCTCAGACCCAGCATCTGGGGAACGAACTTCCCGTCAGCGCTGGGAATCAACGCCAGCATATTGGCATTGAAGGCATCCTGCATCTGAGTGTGATGATATAGCTGGTTCAGTACGACCAGCGGCGTGGCGTCGCGCTTGAGTTCGATCACGATGCGAATATCATCATGGCGGTCCGATTCATCGCGGATATCCGAGATGCCCTCAATTCGCTTATCCTTGACCAGCTCGGCAATCCGTTCGATCAGGCGGGCCTTATTGACCATATAGGGCAGATCGTGGACCAGAATTCTTTGCCTGCCGCCGCGCATCTCCTCAATCTCGGTATGGGCCTGGACGACAATGCGGCCGCGCCCTGTCTCGTAGGCTTGCCTGATGCCGGAGATACCCATAATTCTGCCTCCGGTCGGGAAATCAGGACCCGGAACTACTTCCATCAGATCTGCCGTGGTGGCATACGGGTCATCAAGCAGCAGGATAGTGCCATCGATAATCTCGCCCAGATTGTGCGGCGGAATATTGGTCGTCATGCCGACCGCAATACCGGATGAGCCGTTGACCAGCAGATTGGGGAAAGAGGCCGGCAGGACTACGGGCTCTTCAGTATGCTCATCATAATTGGGCTGGAAATCAACTGTATCGCGGTTGATATTGGCCATCATCTCGCTGGATAATCTGGTCAGGCGCGCCTCTGTATAACGATAGGCCGCCGGCGGGTCGCCGTCCCTCGAGCCGAAATTGCCGTGGCCATCGATCAGAGGCTCGCGCATGGAGAAATCCTGCGCCATCCGGACCAGAGCATCATAGACAGCCGCATCGCCATGCGGATGGAAGCGGCCCAGCACATCACCAACAGTAGTAGCGCATTTGCGATAAGGCTTATCATGGGTAAAGCCCTGCGTGAACATCGAATAGATGATCCGGCGATGCACCGGTTTCAGACCGTCGCGCACATCGGGCAGCGCCCGGTCCGTAATAACACTCATCGCATAATCGATGAATGATTTGCTCATTTCCTGCTCGAGCTGAACCGGAACTACTACATTGTCCGGACTGCGGAAAGCCTCATCAATCGCGAATTCCTTGTCCGCGTAGCGGTTATTTTTATCAGGCGAATTTGCCATAAATTCCCTCCTAGGAGATCAATTGACACCTTATTAATTATAACAAAGGATTGTTTTTGATGCGGGCGAAACTGCGGGGATAGAGTTTGGCAGTGGGGGCTATTTTTTCAATAATAATCAGGCTGCGCCGCATATCCGTGCCCGGCAACAGATACTGCTTGACTTGGCTGATCCGGCCGGACAATTTGCGCACTGCCGGCCGAGCCTGATCGACCTCATCGGTTCGTCCTTTCATGGCCAGGAAATATCCGCCCGGCGCTGCCAAAGGCAGGCACAGTTCGGCTAATTGCGGCAAGGCAGCCACCGCCCGCGCCGTCACCAGATCAAAACCGTCTCGCAGCTCCGGCAGTCTGCCCGCCGCTTCGGCTCGCAGCTGTCTGGCTTCTATGCCGGTGAGTCCCAGCCTCTCCAGACATTCGCGGAGAAAATCGACCCTTTTGCGTTGGGCATCCAAAAGCAGCACCTGCAGCTCCGGGCGCGCCAGTTTAAGCGGCAGTCCGGGAAAGCCGGCGCCGGAGCCAACATCTACCAGCGCCGGCGGGGTGGATCTCTGCGCATCTGTATGTGCCTGTGTATGTGCCTGTGGCTGTATATGTGTTTGTGTATCTATATGTGCCTTTGTCTGTGTATGTGTCTCTGTCTGCCCTGTCTGTGTATGTTCCTCTGTCCGTGGCCGCACCTGTGACTTATCGCGTTGTTGCAACAAGTGATCAATCGCAGGCAGCAATTGCCAGCTGTCGAGCAGATGTTTAATTGCGAGTTCTTCCGGCTCTGTGATATTGGTCAGATCCATCACCTTGTTTTTGGCCAGCAGCAACTCGATAAAGCAGAGCAATTGCCCGGTCTGTGCGGATGAAAGCACAAGTCCCGCCCTGCGGGCGGCTTCGTCAATCCAATATTCATATGCCGCTGAATCGAAGGCGCTCACGGTTAGTCCCGAGCTTGGGTCTGCTGAGCCGCGGCCCGGCGCTTTTCCGCTTCGAGCCAGACGAGCAGAACCTGGACATCAGCCGGTGAAACGCCGGAAATTCTGCTGGCCTGCCCGACAGATGACGGCTGGCGCGAAGTGAGCTTTTGAGCTGCCTCCAGGCGCAGACCGCTGATAGTGCCGTAATCGAAATTTTGCGGCAGTGACTTCATCTCGACTTTGCGGAAGCGATCAATGCGGTTCTGTTCCATCTTGATATAGCCTTCGTACTTGATATTAATTTCCATCGTAGCTGTCACATAGGCGGGAATGTCCGGCCGCTCCGGATCCAGCGCTGCCAGATCCTGATAGCTGAGTTCGGGACGCTTCAGAAGACGCGCCAGAGAAGTCGCCTCGCGCAGAGGAGTGCTATCGTGTTCGATCAGGAACCGATCAGTCCGGGGATCCGGCTGCAAGATGACCTGGCTAAGGCGCTCGGCTTCATCTCTGATCAGCTCCTGCTTGCGCTGAAACTTTTGCCAGCGCTCTTCACTGATCAGACCGACTTCGTAGCCCAGCGGCGTCAGCCGCTGATCGGCATTGTCCTGGCGCAGGATCAGACGGTATTCGGCGCGGGATGTCATCATGCGGTAGGGCTCTGCCGTGCCGCGAGTGACGAGATCATCAATCAGAACGCCGATATAAGCCTGGGAACGATCAATAATGACCGGCTCCTTGCCTGCCAGCTTGCGTACGGCATTGATACCGGCGACCAATCCCTGGCCGGCTGCTTCCTCATAGCCGGATGAGCCGTTAATCTGACCGGCCAGGAACAGATTATCAACGAAGCGCGATTCCAAGGATAATTTCAGCTCAGTCGGATCGATGCAGTCATAATCAATAGCGTAGGCCACTCTCATCATATAGGCATCTTCCATGCCGGGAATGGTTTTCAGCATAGCGTGCTGCACATCTTCGGGCATGCTGGAGGAAAGACCGGAGGCATACATTTCCTCCGTATCGAGTCCCGTGGGCTCCAGGAAGACATGGTGCCTCTCATGCTCGGGGAACTTTACATATTTATCCTCAATCGAGGGACAATAGCGGGGGCCGACGCCCTCCACCTTGCCTGAATAAAGCGGTGAACGATCGATATTATTAAGAATCACTTCTCTGGTGTCGGCCGTAGTCCAGGTCAGATAACAGGGGAGCTCGTCTTTGGGACGCCAGTTCGGATCATCCTCATTGTCATGCGAGAAGGGACGAGGCACCGGATCCGAAGACTGGATGTCGCAGACTTCCAAGTTCAGGGAACGGCGGTGCAGGCGGGCAGGAGTACCGGTTTTAAAGCGCTGGATAGTATGCCCCAGCTCCGCCAGGGCGTCTGACAGGCCAATCGCCGGGAATAAAGAGTCCGGACCGGAGGAATAGATCGCATCGCCCACTATAACCTTGCTGTCGAGGAAAGTTCCCGTTGCCAGTATGCAGATCCGGCAGGCATAGATAGCGCCGGTCCTGGTCTGCACGGCAGTAATTTTGGGGCGTTCGCCTTTCTCCCAGATCAGATCCGTGACTTCCTGTTGCAGCAGATCGATATTCTCTTCCAGTTCCAGGACATGCTTCATTCTTCTTTGATAGCCCACACGGTCGATCTGAGTGCGCGGCGACATCACGGCCGGACCGCGCGAGGAATTGAGCATCCGGAACTGGATCATCTCCTGATCCGTTAACCTGCCCATTTCGCCGCCAAGAGCGTCAATCTCTCTGATCAGCTGTCCTTTGGCCGTGCCGCCTAAGCTGGGATTACAGGGCAAATTGGCCAGACTATCCAAAGTCATTGTGAACAGTTTGACATTGTAGCCCAACCTGGCTGCCGCCAGAGCTGCTTCGCAGCCGGCATGGCCAGCGCCGACCACAGCCAGATCACAGCTGCCTGCGCGCCAGGCTCCGTCCTTTTTTAATGCCGCTGCCAAGGATGCCATCTAATTCATTTACCTACACAAAAACGCGAAAAGATTGTATCAACCAGTCCGGCATCGACGCTGTCCCCTGTCATCTCAGCCAGCAGTTCCGCAGCCTGACGCAATCTGGTAGCTACCAGGTCCAAGGTAAGGCCGGATCTGATCTCTGTCGTCGCCTGTGTCAATTCCGCGGCCGCATCTTCCAGCAATTTACGATGTCTTTCGTGAGTAATCAGGGTATCTTGATCATATTGTCGTTCCAATTGCCGCAAATGATCGCTGATTTTATCTTTAATCCGTTTAGCGCCATCGTCTGCCTGCTGGGAAAATCTGACGATATCTACTCCAGTCAGATATTCTCCGATCACATCCTGGATCGCCGCCGATTCGCCCCGGTCATCTTTGCCGAGGACTAAAACCAGGTCTTTGCCTGCAGCCACGATGTCTCTGATCTCAGCCATCTCCCGCTCAAATTCCTCAGCGGCGGGAAGAGGCGGCGAAATCAGCCAGAACAGAAGATCGGCTTCCGCATGAGCCAGGCGGGCTCTGCGCACTCCCTCCTGCTCGACCGGATCTGCCGTATCCATAGTCAGACCGGCTGTATCAGTCAAAAGCACCAAATAACCATCAACTATA
>JAAZGH010000172.1 GCA_012511325.1 Clostridiales bacterium
ATTGTACTGCGAAGCTGCGGGAATCGAGATGATTCCCCTATCGGAATATTGGGAATGGCACTTAGAATCCTTTTTTCGCGCAAATACCTATATGGAGAAGAGCGATATTCCCAGTGATTACACGGAATATGTGTCTTATTATTTATTGCCGGGGGCGACAAATTGGGCTGAGGTTACGGTGCGCAGAGGTTCAAACTACTACGAAGAATTTGAGACACCCACAATAGCACTGTCACGGCGAGGCACTGATCTTTTTATAGGAGGCAATTACTCGCACGCTGTTTTGGAAGGAGATAAACCGTCGGGGAAAACCCTGCTTATAATCGGAGACAGTGCGGCGAAATTTATGGCAACCTGGCTTACTCCTTATTACAAAAATGTTTATGTAATCAATATCGCTCGCTATCAGGGCGAAGCTGAGGGCTACAAAGAAATCTGGCAGGATTACGATATATCCGAGTGTATTATCTTAGAAAGTGCAAGGAAATTCGGGGATACGCCGGAGAACAACAAGCTGTTGAATTTTGTGGGAGAATAAACAAAGATGCTGTTTCCGGGATGGTGTTTCAGTTAGCTCTACATCATTTCATTGCCAAAAAACAAAAATTCAACTATTGATAACAAAAAGAAAAGTAATATCCCGACCCTGTAACAACAGAAAAGGGAGTAGTTTAAAGAAAGAAGGAGGAATAAAAGGCTAGAAATGATTTTAAGAAAGGAAATTAAATATCGTATTTCTTTGTCCGAAGCATATTCCTTGCAGCAGAAACTGGAGAAGATTATGGATGCCGACCCGCACAACGGGGCGGAAGGTTATAAGATCAGATCTCTCTACTTCGATTCTTTGAACGACGCCGCTTTGAAGGAAGTCCTGGACGGAGTGGAAGAAAAACGCAAACTCAGATTACGGATATATAATGCGGAGATAGAAAAGGTTAAGTTGGAATACAAATGCAAATCGGATACCGACGGAATTAAAAAAGTAATAAAATTGAATGCGGAGCAAGCTGCCAAAATGATGGGTGGGGATTATGGTTTTTTAGAAGAAATGGATTCCGACTTGGCACGAAAAATTTACCTCCGCTTGCTCTCAGGTTTTTATCTTCCGCGCAGCATTGTAGAGTATCGACGGCACGCCTATTTTTATGAAGTCGGCGATACCCGTGTTACTTTGGATACGGAGATCAAGGGTACAACCATGGTCGACAGCTTCCTTGAAGAGGAAATCTTTACATTTCCGTTGCTTCCGTTGGATGTAGTTGTTTTGGAGTTGAAATATAACGATTTTTTGCCGTGCTTTATCAAAAATCTGACAAAAGAGATAGATAGATTGCCGCGAGCAAACAGCAAGTATGTTTTGTCACGACTGATATAAGTATTTTTGCTTTGCAAGTTTTACCAAGAATAAATAGGAGTTGGAAAAATGAAAGATTTTATTATTGAGACCTTAAGCGATCTGCATACTTTGGACTTAAAGATTATTCTGCTCAACAATTTGGTGACCGCGGTTATAGCGCTGTTCATCATGTTTACCTACAGGATTACATATTCAGGTCCGGCCTACAGTCGTAAATATAATGTATCCTTGGGCATGATGTCATTGATTACGGCTTTTATTATGAGCGTTATCAGCAACAACGTGGCGCTTTCCTTAGGTATGGTAGGCGCTCTTTCGATTATCCGTTTTCGTACCGCGGTTAAGGATGTGCGAGATGCAACCTACATTTTCTGGTGCATTGCCGTTGGAATAAGCTGCGGGGTTTCCCAGTATGTTTTAGCGGGAATAAGTTCGGTAGTAATCTTTATCTTTCTGGTAATCTTCGGACAAATGGGGGATGACTCGAGACAACTTTTGATTATCCGCTGCGAGCCCACGGTACAAAATACAGTGGAAGCGACAATTATACACTGTTTCGGTAAAAAAGCGAAACGCAGGATAAAGAATGCTACGCAGAAATATTCGGAGCTCGTTTTTGAAGTAAGAGAGAATGTAATAAAAAAGATGGAGAGAGAAGAAAAAACCGATATAGTTCAGATACTCATGAAAATAGAAGGAGTAAAAAACGTTAATTTGATAGAGCAGACGGATGATATCAGCAGATAGGAAAGGGAGTTGAAGTGAAGAAAAGGGCGATTTCAATCCTTGTCATTACAGCAGTTTTGATTGCCGTCTTGATGGCCGAGTCGTGGGGCGGAGGTATAAAAGGGCGTCAAATCAAGGGAAGCTATGATGACAAGCCCGCACCGACGGCAAAAATACCGGGGAATCTGCCGATAATTATGATTGAAACAGACGGGCAGAGGATCGAAAAGACAGCAAAAATCTGGTGCGATATAAAAGTAATAGATAATGATGCCGGCAAAAATACACCAGAAAGCGAGCCGGTTTTTACTTCGCTTGCAACAATCAAATATCGCGGAAATTCGTCTTATTATGTTTTCGACAAACGGCAATACCGAATTGAATTTTACAAAGACGAGAACAGAAATCGTGATTATCCCTTGCTGGGGATGACAAAGAACAGTTCATGGATTCTCAATGCGCCATTTTTGGACAGAAGTTTGATAAGGAACAGATTGATTTACGGATTGGCAAGAGAAATTATGCACTGGGGACCGGACACGCGTTACTGTGAAGTATATCTCGACGGGGAATATCAGGGAGTCTATTTGGCGATAGAGCCTATAAGGAATGATCGTGGCCGGTTGGACATGCAGAGATACGGTTTGTTGTCGGGGGAAACGGCATACCTATTGCGCAGAGAAAGAGTCGGAACAAAGGAAAATCCAATCAACTCTTACGGGATTGCCATAGGCGAGACAAACAACGAAATTACTGTCAGCTATCCTGCACCCATCAATATCACAGCTGCTCAAAAAAAATGGATAGAAACGGATTTTAACAAATTTGAAAAAGTCCTGTATTCCGATTATTTTCGCGATCCTATCATAGGATATGCGGCTTACATAGATGTAGACAACTTCGTGGACTATTTTCTGATCAACGAGTTGGTTATGAATATTGACGGTTCCCATCTGTCGACATATATCTATAAGGATATCGGCGGTAAAATACGTCTGGCAGCTTGGGATTTCAACAATGCGTTCAACAATTATCCTTGGAAACACTACGATACGGACAGATTTTTTCTCGACGATACGAATTGGTTCGATCGCTTGCTGCAAGACAGGAGTTTCAGCGAAAAAGTTGTGGAAAGATACCGATATCTGCGGCAGCATGAATGGACTGATGCCCGTTTGAACGGCCTCATAGACGGATATGTGGAAGAGCTGGGCGAAGCTGTGGAAAGAAATTTTTCGATTTGGGGTTATACCTTTAATGAAAAATTGTTGTCAAGAGATGATGAAGGAAATATTCGTGACCCTAGAAGCTATCCCCAGGCCGTATCGATGCTGAAAGAAACTCTAAGGGCCAGATTAAAATATTTAGATGAAAACATAGATTTGTTAAAAGATATCAGCCAGGAATTTGAACCTACGCCAACTCCTTTGAACCCGTGACCCGCGATTCGCACATATAGGCTATTTTTATCAATATATGATTCTCTTTACACAACGCCCTGTAACTCTTGCAGTTACAGGGCTGTTATCCGACTGTGTGACTTTGATCACAGACTCCGGGCCTGTCGGAGTTTAACATGCAATACAGATCAATTGAAAGAGATGAAAAGGAGAATTTGGCTAAGGACGGCCGAAACGACAGACAAGATGACAACGGAGATGGCAACAAAAGCTTGGGACGCTTTCGCATCCGGGAAATGGCAGGAGACGATAGATGTCCGTGATTTTATACAGAAGAATTACAGGCCTTATGACGGCGATGATAGTTTTCTGACGCCGGCGACGGAGCGGACACTTAAGTTGTGGCAACAGGCGGATGAATTGATGCAGCGTCAGGTGAGGGAGCGCAGCGTTGATGTAGCTACCGACCGCTTCAGTGGTATTGACGCCTTTGAGGCCGGCTATCTGGACCGTGAGAATGAGCTGATAGTGGGTTTTCAGACTGACAAACCCTTAAGGCGGATGATGAATCCATATGGTGGATTTCGAATGGTGGAAAATGCCTTGGCGGCCTATAATCTGACAATTGATCCTCAATTGGCCAAGTCATTCAAGGAATATCGCAAAACTCATAATCAGGGCGTATTTGACGCCTATACCAAGCCGATGCGCCTGGCGCGGTCGGCCGGGCTGATAACCGGACTGCCGGATGCTTATGGCCGCGGCCGCATCATCGGGGATTATCGTCGGGTACCGCTATATGGCGTGGATCGGCTGATCGAAGTCAAACAAGAGGAATTGGCGGCAGAAACAGGACCTGCCAGCGAGGAGCGGATCCGGCTGCGTGAAGAGCTGTCAGAACAGCTGCGGGCTCTGGAGGCAATGAAAAAAATGGCCTACCGCTATGGCTTTGATATCGGCCGTCCGGCGGAGACTGCCCAAGAAGCGGTGCAATGGCTCTACTTTGGCTATCTGGCAGCTATTAAGGAAAACAACGGAGCCGCTATGTCACTGGGGCGCAATACTACATTTCTGGATATTTATCTGCAGCGTGATCTGGATCACGGCCTGCTCACTGAAGAAGGAGCCCAGGAGCTGATTGACCAGCTGGTGATCAAGCTACGCATGGTGCGCCATCTGCGAACACCGGAATATGATGAGCTGTTTGCCGGCGATCCCACCTGGGTTACCGAATCTCTGGGCGGCATGGGCGAAGACGGTCGGACTCTGGTGACTCCTACCACCTATCGTTTCCTGCATACGCTGACTAATCTGAACCCCTCACCTGAGCCGAATATGACGGTGCTGTGGTCTGAGGAGCTGCCGCGTGACTTCAAGGAATACTGTGCCAGACTGAGCCTGGAGACCGGTTCCCTGCAGTATGAAAATGATGATTTGATGCGGGATATTTATGGCGATGACTATGCGATTGCCTGCTGTGTTTCGGCGATGCGCGTTGGCAAGGAGATGCAGTTTTTTGGTGCCAGAGCTAATCTGGCCAAAGCCCTGCTGTATGCTATCAATGGCGGCCGGGATGAGTTGGTGCGGGATAAGAAAACGGGTCAGCCCTTACAGGTGCTGACCGGGATTAAACCGCTCACAGGCGATCTCCTGGACTATGATCAGGTAGCCGGAAATTTCCGCCTGGTAATGACAAAACTGGCGGAGCTATATGTGGATACAATGAATACCATCCACTATATGCATGATAAATATGCCTACGAGGCCGGACAAATGGCCTTGCACGATGCCCATGTCCACCGCTATATGGCGTTTGGCATTGCGGGACTGTCCATCGTCGCCGATTCTCTGAGCGCCCTGCGCTATGCCGAGGTTAAGGCCATCCGCAATGCAGAAGGCATTGCCACTGATTTTGTGATCACGGGAGAATTCCCTAAGTTCGGCAATGATGATGACCGGGTTGATGATTTGGCAGTGGAGGTAGTGCGCTTCTTTTCCGCTGAGCTGAAGAAGCATGAGGCTTATCGCGGGGCGGAGCAGACACTCTCCGTCCTGACAATTACCTCTAATGTCGTCTATGGCAAGAAGACCGGCTCTACCCCGGACGGACGCAAGTGTGGCGAGCCCTTTGCGCCGGGAGCCAATCCTATGCACGGACGAGATGTGTCCGGCGTTATTGCTTCGCTTAATTCAGTAGCCAAACTGCCTTACTGCCATGTCTGTCAGGACGGTATCTCCAATACGCTGACTGTTGTACCGGCCACTCTGGGCAAGAATGATGAGAACCGAAAGCATAATCTGGCTGGTATTCTCGATGGCTATTTCCGGCAGGATGCTTTCCATCTCAATGTCAATGTCCTGGAACGCCAATTGCTGCAGGATGCGATGGAGAATCCTGAGCGCTATCCGAATTTGACAATCAGGGTCTCCGGTTATGCCGTGCGCTTTAACCAGCTCTCCAGAGAACAGCAGCTGGAAGTGATTAAGCGCACTTTCCACCAGCGCGTCTAACTGAAATGACGGGCAATATTCATTCGATTGAAACAATGGGCCTGATGGACGGACCGGGCGTACGTACCGTGTTCTTCCTTCAGGGTTGCCCCTTGCGCTGCGCCTACTGCCACAATCCCGATACTTTGCCTCTCACTTCCGATACTGCGCAAGTTATGACACCCGAGGAGATTTTGGCTGTGGCTAAGCGGCAAAAAAATTACTTCGGCCAGGAAGGCGGTATTACATTTACCGGCGGAGAGCCGCTGCAACAAAGCCCTTTCCTGGTGCAATGCCTGCGCCTGCTTAAGCAGGAGGACATCCATACTGCAGTTGATACCTCAGGAATCGGTCCATCTCGCTATTGGCCGGAAATACTGAAATTGACAGATACTCTGCTGCTGGATGTCAAGGCTTTTGATGCTGAGGGTTTTCAAGATCTGACCGGGGGCAGTTTCGAGACTTTTCTCCGTTTCACGACAGCTATCCGATCGCATCAGTTCTCAGGCAATATCTGGGTACGTCATGTGATGGTGCCCGGTTACACGGATAATGAAGCGGACATGGAGCGTTTGGCTGAGCTTATTTTGCCCTTGGGCTTTCTGATTGACCGCATTGAAATCTTGCCCTATCATACAATGGGCAGAGAAAAATACCGGCAACTGGGCCTGAGCTATCGCTTAGACGAAGTGCCGCCTATGGATCAGGCCCGAGCCAAGGAATTTGAGAGACTGGCTAATCGCCTGTTCATTCAAAAGCTGCCTCATGCCCCGCATGCTAATGCGCATGTTCTTTATCGCGCCGCCGCTTTGGCCGCTCAAACGGAAGTGACACCCGCGAATCCTGATAAGGAGGTAACCGCCGCTATGTCTTCAGAAGCGCCGCTCAGCTTTCGCGCTGACAGTATTGATACTTCAGTCTATCTCAGAGAGGGCATTGATCTGCGCCAGTTGCCCTTATTGCGCCATCTCAGTGTCAGTCAATTTCATGAGCTGGCCAATAGTGTCGAAGTACGCCGGGTCAAAAAAGGCGAATATATCTTCCGCAGCGGTGATCCGTGTAGTGTGTTGTATATTGTCTGCGAAGGACAGTTTAAAATTCTCACCTATACGCCGGACGGCCGCGAGCAGATCATGTATATCTATAGTCCCGGCGACTTTGTAGGCGGTTTTAATCTGCTCAAAAGCCAAAAATATCTTTACTTTGGCCAAGCGTTGGAGGACGGTATTATCTGCACCATGAGCAAGGAGTTTTTTGACAAAGCCTGCCTGCAGAATCCGAATATTCTGAGGCAGATTCTGGAAAAAGCATATGACCGCCTCCGTTGGGCCGAAGAACTGATTACCCGTTTGTCATCTTCCAATGCCAGTATGAAAGTGGCAGAGCTGCTGACTCAACTTGCCGACCGCCGCGGAGTTGAAACGCCAGACGGGATCCGCATCGATCTGACCTTGACCAGGGAAGAGATGGGCAGCTTTGCCGGCATGACCCGAGAGACTATAACACGCAAGCTCGGTGAATTCAAGGATTTGGGTTATATTGACTATACAAGCAATCGCACCATCTATATCCAGGACAAGCAGGCTCTGAAGGACTATTTCCTAGGTTGTTGAGCCTGAAAACTACTCCTCATAAAGAATAGATCACGACATATTGTCATGTCGTAATTACATCAATGCAACACTTCCCGAAGCCGCATTAGTTATCAGCCCGGATTGTTTGACGAAGGCTGCCGGGGGTAGTCCGCCGCTTCTGCCATGGCGCAGCGGGCGCATAGAGTGCGCCTTCGCCGCAACAGATGGCAGGATGTTCTGTTTGTCGGGCAGTGCCCGGAGAATGTCGCCTCGATCACGCCGATTTGGGAAATTGCTGCTCGTCGGACAGAACAGAGCGCCTATTATGGTGTAAAATATCTGCAGACGAGGATTATGATGGCTAAGAAAAAGACAAATTATTTCTGTACGGAGTGCGGCTGGGAAAGCAGCGGCTGGTTAGGCAAGTGCCCGGGCTGCGATTCCTGGAATTCTTTCGTAGAAGTGGAGAAGGTGACGGGCAAAAACCAAAAGCCGGATCAACCCTCACGGGGTAATTGGGCTGCGGCAGAACGGGGGCGCACCGCCGGTCATAGCAAGTTGATGTCGCTTGCGGAAGTAGCGGCCGGTGAGAATATTCGCGTGCCGACTGGTATCACGGAGCTGGATCGGGTCTTGGGCGGCGGTCTGGTCAAAGGTTCGATAATTTTGCTCGGCGGCGAGCCCGGGATCGGGAAATCGACTTTGGTTTTGCAGATCATGGGCTCTTTGCCGGCCGGATCTTCTCTCTATGTCAGTGGCGAGGAATCTTCGGCTCAAGTTAAGATGAGGGCTGATCGCCTCGGCATTGACAGCAGCGGTATCGGCTTTTTAGCGGTAACCGACTTTGCCGGCATATTGGATGCTGTCACTGAATCTGAGCCGGAATTTTTGGTTATTGATTCGATTCAGACAGCATATGTGGATGAGATTGCTGCGGCTCCGGGCAGCGTGACTCAGATCAGGGAAGTAGCGGCGGGACTGCTGCGTCTGGCAAAGAGCCGTGGAATTACGGTGATCCTGATCGGGCATGTGACCAAGGACGGAAATATTGCCGGGCCCAGAGTCTTGGAGCATATGGTTGACACCGTGCTCTATTTTGAGGGTGAGAAGCTGCAATATTATCGGATGCTCAGGGCAGTAAAAAACCGTTTTGGCGCTACGGATGAGTTAGGCTTTTTTACTATGGGCGATCAGGGACTGTCAAGCTTGGAGAAGGCGTCAGAGATGCTTCTTTCCGGCCGTCCTCTGGGTGTTAGCGGTTCAGTCGTGACTTCAACGATCGAGGGCACCAGGCCGCTGCTGCTGGAAATACAGGCTTTGATTGTTCCCAGCTCTTTTGCCGCACCGCTGCGGATGGCCCAGGGGCTGGATCGTATGAGGCTGGCCATGTTGCTGGCTGTTCTGGACAAAAAAACCAATCTGGGTTTGAGCGGCATGGATGCCTATATCAATGTTACGGGCGGCTTGCGGATTACGGAGACAGCTTCTGATCTGGCGGTTCTGTCGGCGGCGGTTTCCAGCATTAAGGATCTGCAGACTTATTATGACGCCATTATTCTGGGCGAAGTCGGTCTGACCGGAGAAGTCAGGGGTATCTCACAGATTGAAAGGCGTCTCAGTGAGGCGGAACGTACCGGCTGGACTCGTTTTGTGCTGCCGGCGGCTAATAAGACCCAGCTGGAGAAGACTAAGCTCGGTAATCAGCTTGAGCTTTATTATGTCAGCCAGATCAATGAAGCTTTTGATCTTTTGTTTCCCTGAGTTTTGAGAGGCAGTGTGTAAATATGAAGCAGCCGGAACAGAGTGAGAAAAAGGCGTTTGCCATTATTCTGGCTGCCGGTAAAGGCAGCCGTATGGCAGCTGATATTAATAAGATGCTGTTACCGCTGGGCGATAGAACTGTTCTGGAGCATTCCTGCCTTGCCTTTGAGAGATTGCCTGAAATTCAAGGCTATCTGGTCTGTGCGGCAGAGCCGGAAATTGCCGCGGTGACCCGACTGCTGATACCTGAGATTTACTCGAAGCTGCTGGCAGTGATTGTCGGTGGTAAAAACCGTTCCGATTCGGTGCGAGCGGGTCTGGAGTGGTTGCGAAATTCAGATATTGATAGGGAGGCGCCGGTTCTGATTCATGACGGCACCAGGGCGCTGGTTACCTCGGAGGTGATCAGACACTGTCTGTCGGCGCTGGCTCAGGAGATTTGCGCCGTAGCCGCTGCTGTTCCCGTGGCGGATACCATCCGCCAGGTTGACGATCAGGGCTGGGTCAGACTATCGCCGGACCGATCATATTTGCGGGCAATGCAGACACCGCAAGGAGCCAGTTTGGAACTGCTGCTGGCAGCCTTTTCTGCCCCTCAAAATCTGGACCATGCTGCTGTCGATGATGTTGGCATATTACTGAAGATAGGTTGTCCCCTGCGTTTGGTTGCCGGTGACCCGAACAATCTCAAGATCACAACCCCGACGGATTTAATGCTGGCCGAGCTTTTATTGGCTGAACGACAGTCCGGGACTGATTTTTGAACGAATGAGGACTTTATAATACAGGAATATTGCATTAAGTTAACATTATTACCTAGAGGTTAAGATTTGCCTATTGTTTAATTGAAGCATTTTTTGTATTTGTGTATACTCTATAAAGAGTAGAGGATACATTGTAAGCAACTGTTTAGCGGTTGAGTATATTCGATGAGCTGTTGAGAGCGGATAAAGGGAGGAAATTATGGCCAAAGCGTCGAGAGCCGTACAAACCCGTCTGGCAATTACGGTGAATGCCCGCTATTACCCTACGGATGGAGTGTCAGATGGATTTTATATTGATGGCAGAATTCCGGGGTGGAGAGAGACCCGAGCCGCAGATCTGACAGTTGATCGTGAGAACAGAAGTTTTCTGCTGTCTGTATTTGGCAGACCCGAAACTGATTCAACAGATGACAGTTGGGTGCATCCTTTCCAGAGTGTAGGCGAACAGATCAAAAGCGGAGCTTCCGATATTGATACGGAAATCAATAATCTGGCAGAACTGGCGGTAGAGGTTACGGGCAGAAGCACTTTGAAAGCCGAAGATCAGCGTCAGCCTTTTTTCTCGGGATTGGTTGTAATGGATGGTGAGGTTGCGGCTGTGACGATTGGAGATGGCTGTGCCTATCTCTATCGCAATGATATTGTTTACCCGCTGACTCGCGACGATTTTGCTCTGGAAGCTATAGATTACAACGGAAACGCGATTGATTCACTCGATGATTATATTGCCGGGAGCGCAGGCACGATCCGCTATTCCAATATTGCGCAGCTGGAAATGAACGACTGTGTTATTCTCTGCAATCTGCCGATTATGGAGGCTATCGGCCAGAGAGAAATGTTGCGTATTCTTTATGAAGCGGAGGATCAAAGTGACGCGGCCGGTATGATCATGACCCAAGCCTCATCAAAGCTGCCCGGCGAACCCCTGCAGATTGCCATCGGTTTTGTCGAATCAGTTGTTGCCGCAGAACGTACAGGGAGACTGAATCTCGGCCGTTTCGCCACCGGGGCGATCCCGGCGCAAAAACCGGTTCAGGAACCCAGGGATCGGGATCTGGCCAAAACCCAGCGTTTCCACGGCTCCTCGATGTCCAATTTGCTGAATGGGCAAGAGAACATGTTTAAGCCTGAGGAAGCCGAAGAGTCAGAACCGCCTCCTAATGAACCCATAGAGCCCGACTCCTCAGCGGAGTCAGCGGATGTCAGTGGTTTCCAGAGACCTAAGACAGAGGAAGCTTCTGTCGATATTTTCTCTGATGATTTGGAATCACAGGCTGAAATTGCACCTGTTCCTCAAAAGGAGGATGAATATATGGCAAATGATGATTATGAACACGTACCTCCCGGCCGTGCCGGTTATCCGAAATCAATCGATGATCTCTATGGCGAGGCAGAGGACAATTACCAACCGGAAGACGATTATCAGGACTTTACGGATGCTGATCAGATCCAATATCAGAGCGCACCCGGAAGCAGCAGAGCCAGACGGGAAGGATTAAGATCAAGTACCCGACAGACGCTATCCCCGACGGATAGAAGCCGTTCAACATACAGCAGGTCGGCCATGGATGGCCTGGATCCCTATGCCCCGGCTTCCAGGGAGGCCGAAAAACTGCGTGGCGGATTCTCTAGCCGGACTCAGAAGTCCAGATCAGCTGTCTACAATGATTATGACGATTATGATGGTGATTATAGCGACGATCCCTATGGGGATTATGGTAACAACTACGCCCAAAAGGAAAAGACCAAGCGCCTTGTTTTCTATATTGTCTTCGGTGTTCTGATCGTAGTTTGCATTTTTGCCTTAGTCAAGTTACTCAATAAAGGCGACACTGAAGAAACTAAGCCCATAGTGTTGGAGACTGTTGAAACACAGGGGACAGAAGAGCCGGCTGACAGTAATATCACCTTGCCGGCGGGCGAAACAACGGATCCGTCCGCGACCGATGATACCGAAGAGACTGAGGCAACTGACCCGCAACCGACAGATACGGAAGCAACAGAAGAGATGGAATATATTGAGCATTTAGTCGTCAAGGGGGATACTCTATGGGGCCTGGCCAAGAAATACTTCCCCAATGCCAACCGTACTAAGGCTATTAATGCCATCATGGCTGCTAATGGCTGGACCGATGCGGAGAATAGATCCAATCTGAAGATCGGACTAAAAATTAAGATCCCGACCAAGCTGGAATACAATGTAGACTGAGTGTATTCACACAATATTCAATTTTTCAAGAGCTGTTCCGGACAATCCGGGCAGCTCTTTTTAAGGGGATGGAAGATTTAACTTGATCAAATAGAGGTCTGACTCCGCAAAGACGACTGTACCCAAAGAACGGAGATAAAATTCGTTGGCGACAGCAATATCTCTATGTCCGGAGTAGAGCTCCCGTTCGAGAGGTCCGATCACGATATACTCAACTTGATACTGCAGCAATAGCTCTTTGACTTTATCCGGATCAGGGTCACTGTATATCTGCTCCGTTGCACTGACCCTGGGTTCTACCAGCATGCTCCAGGCATAAGGGGTTTCTGGTGTTTGGCGCCACAGCCATTCATGTGTTGGCCAGCCGATAATCGTAGGCAGTCCGGTAAAGGCCGAGACCAGATTAAAGTCAGAATAACTGACAGAAACTGCTTCAACGAGCACCGGTTGTTGACTGATATTCTCATTCAGCCAGTCGATCAAATTAAAGTAGGATTGCAGTTCAGATGCGTTGTCGCCGCTGATTTGAGCGGAATTCTTGCTGCGCAGGGGAACAGTGCCGTCCAAGGACTGATAATTCTTAATCTGAAATTTTCCCAACCATTGTTCGGTAGCAGTAACCGGATACCACAGCGGAATCAGCATGGCACACGCTAGCATTAAGGCCAGAACGCGTGCCGCGGCACTCTGCCACCAATTGGCAATTAATCTGGCTAGCCCTGTTCCCCAGACAATCATCAACAGCACAAAAGCCTGGTAGGTGAACTTGAACATTGTATTTGACCGCTGGTGGCTGGCGCCATAGATATCTCTCACATAAACCAATTCCGGTATCAGCAGCAGAAAAATGGCCGCGGACAGTAATGCGGCCAATAGTCTGCGATCATCAGTCAGAATAGCCATCTGTACGGAGCTTGATGTTGATTCGGGTTCAGAACTGTCCGTAGCGTTGGCTTTGCGGCTGTGCCAGCGGCTAATCAGCATTTCGCCAAACCACCAGATCAGGCCGGCGCCCAACATTGCGCCCCAGACGACTAGAAATTGATAGAGCGAGGTTCGGCGGTCAGTCAGCAAAACGGTTTTACTGAGGGCAGAAAAATTAAGATTAAAAGGCAGGGCAAATATATGGGCGAGCGCAAATAATATAGAAGCTTTGGCGGCAGCCAGACTTAAGCGGTCAGCAGCCGGTATCAGCAGGAAATGGTTAATGGCGGCGGCAAGGCAATATAATGCCAAAGCCAATAATGG
>JAAZGH010000173.1 GCA_012511325.1 Clostridiales bacterium
CCATTGTAGTTGATACCCACTGTGGTCGTATCAGTAGATTGCTCGGTTTGACGGACAGTAAAGATCCTGTAAGGATTGAGCGCGATCTGCAGCAGATCTTACCGCAGACAGAATGGATTTCCTGGGGACATCTGATGGTTGCGCATGGAAGAAATCTATGTGAAGCTCGTTGTCGACAGTGCCGGATTTGTCCTCTGCGCCTGGTATGCGCTTACGGATTTGCGATCGATTTCAGCCGACAGGGAGTGCGGGGAAATGATGTCCGGGAATGCTATTGAAAGATATTCTCCTCTTAGTATCCTGCCGGGGGTTGGAACTAAAAAGGCAACTCTATTTGCCAAGCTGGGGCTGAACACGATTCAGGATCTTCTTTATTTCTTTCCGCGTGACTACGAAGACTGGAGTGAACGTCACTCCCTACAGGAGGCTGTGGACGGACAGCTGCTGACGGTGGAAGCAACTGTTGCCCGGGAGCCTACTGTCCAGCGCAAAGGCAGATTGACTATTGTCAGAGCCCGTTTGGAGCAAGAGGGCGCGGTTATTACTGCGATCTGGTTCAATCAGCCTTGGATAAGGGATCAGCTGAAGATTGGTGCAGATTATGTTTTTCACGGACAGGCAGAACGCAAAGGCAGATTCTTCAATTTACAAAACCCCGCCTATTTGCCCAAAGACAAAATCGACTTTTCTTTCAGACCAATTTATCCTTTGACTCAGGGTCTGACGCAAAGAGATATCAGACAGGCTATGACAGCAGCCTTGAGACGGTTAAGAATAGGAGAGTTGGAGCCTTTGCCGGCTTCTTTGCGCAAAGAGAATAAACTGTGTACTCTGGAATATGCACTGCAAAATATCCATTATCCTGACAATCGGCATGATATTTTAGTATCCAGGGAACGCCTGGGTTTTGACGAACTTTTTTTATTGCAGATGGGCCTGAGGCTGATTAAAAAGCGGCATCAAGACAAATATCTTTCACCGAAGCTGAGTTTAGATGCAAAGATAGACGATAAACTTCAGAGTTGGCTGCGGACACTTCCTTTCCGATTAACAGCTGATCAAAATCAAGCTGTTGCCGATTTGCGCCGGGATTTAGAACAAGAAAAATCTATGAATAGGCTGATCCAAGGCGATGTCGGTTCAGGTAAAACTGTAGTGGCAGCCTATGGTATGGCTCTGACTGCCTGGTCCGGCTATCAGTCAGTTTTTATGGCGCCGACCTCTATTTTAGCCGAGCAGCACTATGAAACTCTTTCTGCCCTTTATACTGATACCGGTCTGAATTTGGCTTTGCTGACAGGTGCTGTCAGAAAAAGCGAACGGTCTGCCATCCTGGCCGGCCTGGCTGATGGCACAATAGATATTCTTATCGGTACGCATGCGGTTCTGGAGGAGGCAGTCAAATATAATAATTTAGGTCTGTGTATTACTGATGAGCAACACCGTTTTGGTGTTGATCAGAGGGCCAGTCTAGGTGATTTTTCGGGCAACAATCTGTTTCCCCATATGCTGGTGATGTCGGCTACACCCATTCCGAGAACCTTGGCGCTGATTATTTATGGTGATCTGGATATAACTTTGATTCGTCAAAAGCCACCGGGGCGTGTTCCTGTAGCAACCTATACCGCCCGCGAAAAGGACAGGGGCAGAGTAGAAAAACTGATGCGGCGTAGAATTGAACAAAACGAGCAAGTCTATGTCGTCTGCCCAATGATTGAGGATAGCTCGGAACAAGATCTTGAATCAGCTACCGGAGTATACAATTATTTGCCTCAGACCGTATTCCCCGAGCAAAAGGTGGCATTACTGCATGGCAGATTGACTGCCAAAGCCAAGTCGACAATCATGGAAGACTTTGGTCAAGGGAAGATTGACATTCTGGTTACTACGACTGTGATCGAGGTAGGAGTTGACAATCCTCAAGCCACCATGATGGTGATAGAAAATGCGGAAAGATTTGGACTGGCGCAGCTGCATCAGCTCAGAGGCCGGATTGGCAGAGGTGAAAAAGAAAGTCTTTGTGTATTGATGAGTGAAACCACTGACGCCAAGGCCAGGCAGAGATTGACGGCGCTCTGTCTTACCAATGACGGCTTTGCGCTGGCTGAAGAAGATTTGAAACTGAGAGGTCCCGGCGATTTTTTTGGCATCAGACAGCATGGTCTGCCGGAATTTAAGATTGTTAACTTGTATGAGGATAAGGAGCTGATTTTGAAAACCAGCAGTGCCGCTGACAAGCTGTTGCAAGATGATCCGGATCTGACAGCAGTTGAGAATCGTAGATTACTGCCCTTTATCAAACGTCGGTTGACAAATAATTGGGAACCGGTTCTATGACAAGAATTATCAGTGGCAAGGCTAAAGGCAAGATATTGATTAATCTGGCGGGGGATCTGGTTCAGCCAACTTCCAGCCGTACAAAAGAGGCTTTGTTTTCAATTCTTGCCAGCAGACAGCTTGACGGTGCGTTTCTCGATCTGTTCGCAGGCAGCGGTCAGATTGGTTTGGAAGCTGCCAGTAGAGGATTTAGTCCGGTTATCCTTGTGGAGAAATCCAGATCCGCCCAACAAGTGATCCGCAAAAATATTGCTGCTACTAAATTGCAGACTGCTGCTACCTTAATATGCCTTAGTGC
>JAAZGH010000174.1 GCA_012511325.1 Clostridiales bacterium
ATCCCTTTATAAGTTGTCGCTAAACTCATAATCTGAGAAACAGAACCTTTTATCCGCTTCAACTCACGCTCAGAATAGGTGCCGAAGATTTTATTCATTATGCTCATAAGTCTTTCATTCTCCTGACTAAATCACATGTTAATGATACGTCAGCAGCACCACTTAGACAAGAAGAGACCATTCCTATTCTTGATCTTGGTAACGCATGCTTGAGCCATATTTTCTGATCATCAGTTGTATAGAATAATTTGCTGCCAGCCTAAGCCATTCATCCTGCTGAGGCTGATCAAAACAGTGAGGATGATTAGTGGGGATTACTCAAATCAGCTGTTTTCGATTTATTTGAGCAGGCACCAAATATTCCCGCCCTTTGCTTGTAAGCTTGGCACCTTGAAAGTTTGCTAAAGCAACAAGATACCGTTCCAGCTGGGCAGTTGTGTAGGAGGGGGAACTATAACTGGGCGCGGTTAGATCTATGCTTTTGATTGCAGTTGCCGTCGCCCCGTCCCAGGCGGCAATTACGGGAAAATTGAACGGCAGATTTGCTCCGTATTTGTCACGAAAGATCTGTCCCCGGGTAAAATTGCTCAGACTCCAGATATCATCTTGATCTGAATTGTCGTCCTCCGCCTCTTCTTGACTTTCAACTGCCGAACTCTCTGATAATCCTGAAGTCCAGAGAGGAATTATGCCTTGTGCCGTTTTACTGATTGAGCCCAGAACAGTATTTTGACGGTATTTCACAAGAAGATTGAGCACATTATCTTCACTATCCCAATCCAGCATTAATTTTCTTTGGTGGCCTATCAGATCAAGTCCCAGTCCTGTTCTGGCCTCACTCAACCAAAAATCCATACGGCTGTTAATTAAGTTGCCGAACATCAATGACGAACCGAGATCAACGGCCATGTCATATACAATATCCGCTGCTCCCGGAATCGGCAACACTTCAGCCAGTATCTGAGGAATATCATTTGACTTCGCCAGCAGAGGAGCAGCAATTGTTTCAGCAGCAGGCAGCAACAATGCCATTTCCTCGCATGTCTGATCCAGAGCATAACGCAGAAGATTATCTTCCCTTACCAAGCGAATCGCAGAAAGCAAAAAGAAAACAAGCGTCAGAATTACGGGTAAAATAATCGCTGCTTCCAAGGTAGCCATACCACTGTTTGTATATTTTCTAAATTCGCTTTTTCTTATCATTTTCCATGCCCGACACTTAACTTATCTGCTATCGGTTGCTTGATAACCTCCCTCGAGACTAAAGGTCTTGCCTTGTTCGGTGACAGTTTCAGCTTTTAATTTGACCCAACCGGGACCGGGATGATGACGTTGAATGATTGCTCCTATTCGGGATAGTATTTCCTCTTCGGACTGTACCAGCATAAACAAAAGCAGATAATCGTGATAATACAGG
This sequence comes from Clostridiales bacterium, assembly GCA_012511325.1. GTDB lineage: Bacteria > Bacillota > Clostridia > Saccharofermentanales > DTU023 > UBA1046. Next base: position 1,418 of record JAAZGH010000174.1, read on the forward strand.
GTCACTGAGGATCGCTCCTCCGGCCAAAAGGGAACTCCATAACCGCTTCGAAGCCTGTTCACATCACGACTTCCATCTGCAACTGATCTTGCTATCAGCATCAGGTATTCAAAGGGTTCCGGAGGCAAAATTATTGTTCCCAGGGAAATAACGGCAATTCCGGCAACAAATCCCCTGGCGGCCAGACGATATGTAAAGCGCAAAGCTTTATCTTTAGCGTGATGGGCCAGTTGGATCAGCGACCGCAAGACAATCAGTTTGGACTTGATTTCATCAGCAGCTCGTTTACCCTGACGGCCGGTAAGTATTTCTTCCAACTCATATGGTCTGGATCGGATCAGATCATCATGAGATCTGCCATCCGGAGTATATCTGTGAATTGTCTGTTGTGATCTGATCCGGATCGATACAGCAGCCGGGAAATAGTCCAGAGCGTAGCCTGCTATATATAGTTTGTCGAGTGCTGTAGTACTAGGCACTGCCAGAATTGAATCAAAAACTGAGGCCAGCCTCGACATACTCTCGGGATCAAAAAAATCCGGTTTTTTACCGGTAGTAATATCCCCCTTTTGATCATAGATATGAACCGGCATCAGGACAGACGCAATTTTGTTGTAAAGCGGAGCGATCTCCTCCTCCAAATATTCATCCAGCTCCTCTCCCCATTCAGGGTCGGCAGGAGGCTTTGTGATAAGATAATCCTGCGCTTCTGCATAACCATCTTCCGAGAACAGTTCATCCAGGGAACCCAGCAGGGAATTGTCATCGATGATCTGCACCTGACTGATGCGATGCGAAATTTCCCGGATCATCTCAGCGGGAAATCTGAGTTTCATATGACTAAATATTTGCTCGCTCAATAATTTGTTTTCAAACAAAGTCTGCATTCCTGTGACCTGAATTGAAGCTGTATTGTCGTAATTCGCAGAAGGTATGCTGTCCAAGGGTTTATTTAATGCGAAAAGACCGAAACTCTGCCACAATTCCTGATCAAAGTTAGCCAGATTGACTTCCAGATTAGCTGCAACCCAACGGCTTAGATCTAAATCTCTGCGATCTTTGAGAGCATTATCAAATAAAGTCAATAAGAAAAGAAAAACTACAGGCAGCAATAAGCAGAAAGTCAGAGCCAGACTCCCTGATTGAGTCATCTTTGTCGTCGCTTTTGCTTTCACGGATGCTCACTCCGCTGCGTCATAAGAAATTTGAGATCACGATAAAGACTCAAGCTTTCAACCATCTTTTGCGGTGAGCATTTGAGCACTGAAATTGTACCCTGCTGCGTCGTTTGTGTTTCCAGTCTATATATAAAAGCGGGATTCACTTCCTGCTTAACCGATATCACTGTAGCGGCAGCACTATTTCTCACCTTGACCGCTTCAGGAACACATAAGGAACTGCTCTGCAAAAATAAAGATAAAGCTAATGACATAATTATTGATGTCTCCAATGAAAAGGCCATACAATCCTCCTGCTCTTAGCATATAAAAAGTTGACGACTGCAAAAGAAAAGTCAGACGACAAGATATGTCATCTGACTCGATCAAGTCGCAAGAGAAATCCGGAGAAAATCAATGGTGCATGAACCAATAATTATTCTGCAATTTCCTCAAAGTAGTGGCCGACCCATGGCCTGGCAGCACAGGCAAATCAGAGGGCAGTTCTTCTCTCAATTTACGCAGTCGCGCCAGGCTCTGCCGCATCTGCTCTTCACTGCCTCCGGCGAGATCCATGCGGCCAATATCCGTAGCGAATACTGTGTCACCAGTAATCAAGGCAATATAGTCCTCCCGCGCAGTATCCTGCTTGCTCAGATAAAGAAAACAACTGGCGCCTTCGGTATGTCCGGGCGTATGATAAACACGCAAAAATAAATTATCCCCTAGTTCAATCTCTTGACCATCCCTCAACAAAATATCCGGCTTTGCGATATCAATCCCTCTGCCAAAAAAAAGTGATGCATTTAACATTTTGTCCATGATCATGGCGGCTTCTGCTTCATGAATCATCAATTTCAGTTTCGGATTGAAATTTCTCCAGGCATCTGCCTTGCCTACATGATCATAGTGACCATGGGTTGCAATCAGCGCGATTACTTGATCTTTCAGTTCCACTTTTTCGGGAGGTACTGCAGGATCAATCAGTACATAACCATTTTTTGCAGCCAAGAGCCAGGCATTGCCATAACCGTAGCCTTCAGGAATCAATTGGACCCGCTGGTCCAAGTTCAGATCATTGTATAGTGCCATCTTAACCACCGTGTCCCAGAATGAGCATCAGCAATTCAGCTGAAGCAATATTCGTAGCATAAGGTATATTTTTAAGGTCGCAAGCTCGCAATAAAGGATTTGGAGAATAATCAACCACATCCGGATCACGTAAAAGGATCACTGCGTCGATTTCATTGTAGATAGTCATGGCTGCGAACTGATCCATAGCGCCTCTGATTTCAGTCGGCATAGTATGTATCTTGAGGCCGGTAGCATTGTTAATCTGCTTTGCAGAATTCTGAGTGGAGATCAGATTGTATTTGCCCAGAATCTGGCGGTAAGCAAGACAAAGGTTTATCAGCAATCCAGTTTTTTTGTTATCTGCGAGCAATACAATATTCATGAGCGCCTCCATTACAAATCCCGGCATCATCTGCAATATAAATATTTTATCATCTTACAACAAATATCAAACAAGGTAAGCAGGAAACGTCATGCTTCAGCCTATAAACCTGTCGGCTATTATCTTGGATTATAGACAATATCTTTCGGCTCAACACCGAAATACTCGCATAGTATTCGATAAGAAATTTCTGCTGAGAGATCTCCGTATGAAGCATCCCTCACTACATGTGCGATTGCTATTTCAGGATCTTCGGCGGGGGCAAAACAGGTAAAGACTGAATTTATTTTTAAATTTTTATTTCTTTCTCCGGCTTCAGCCGTTCCTGTTTTAGCCGCGACGTTGACCGGGAAATCGTGGAAAAGCTGATGGGTATATCCTGAACCATTGTGTGTAACC
>JAAZGH010000175.1 GCA_012511325.1 Clostridiales bacterium
AAGCCGGTGATATCGATATTGAATTAGAAGCGGGTGATGTTGTCGGGAGCGTCGAATCTGTCAAGATGGCTTCGGACATCTATACCCCCGTAGCCGGCAAGATAATAGCCAGAAATGAGAAGCTGGAAGAGGAATCAGAGCTGGTTAACGAAGATCCTTATGGAAGCTGGTTTGTCAAGATTGAGCTGGCGAATCCCACAGAGCTTGAGCAGCTGATGGATGCTAAGGCTTATGAAGCCTTGGTCGAGGAGAGCGATTGATGAAAGGATATCTGCCTATCGACCGGGAACAAAGGACAGAAATGCTGGCTGATGTCGGGATCGGGATTGAAGATCTATTTGCCGCTATTCCCGAGGAGATCCGCTTGCGGGAGACTGATTTTGCTCATCTGGCTCAGCATGGGCTCTCAGAGATGGAAATCAGGCGAGAAATCAGCGCCCTGGCCGATAAGAATATCTCCACTGCGGACTATGACAGTTATCTGGGAGCGGGCATCTATGATCACTTTACTCCTGCCGCTGTCTCTCATCTGATCGGGAGACAGGAATTTCTGACTGCCTATACTCCTTATCAGGCGGAGATCTCGCAAGGAACGTTGCGGGCGATCTTTGAATGGCAAAGCTATATTTGCCGGCTGACAGGACTTGATGTGTCCAATTCCTCAATGTATGACGGCGCTTCCGCTGCGGCGGAAGCAATGCTCCTGGCCATAAGGGCGACACGCCGTGACAAGGTCTGGATCTCCGGCGGCTTAAACCCGGAGTATATTGATACGATCAAGACTTATCTCTTGCCTTCAGGCTTTACGGTTGAAGTCGGCACAGTAGCCGCCGACGGTAGAACCGCGGATATGCCTACGACAGGTGACTATGCCGCTTTGCTGATTCAGAGCCCCAATTTCTATCGGGTGGTTGAAGATCTCGCGGCAGTTGCCGAGGCTGCTCTTGCTGTCGGCACGCTGGCCGCCGCTTCCTGCGATCCGATCAGTCTGGCGCTCCTCAAGCGGCCTGGTGATCTGGGCATCGATATTGTCAGCGGCGAAGCACAGGTGCTTGGCGTAGCGCAGAGCTTTGGTGGTCCTGCTCTTGGCTATCTGGCGGTGAAACAAAAATTGATGCGTCAGATGCCGGGACGTATCGCCGGCGAAACGGTTGATGACGCAGGCAATACTGCCTATGTGCTGACTTTGCAAGCCAGGGAGCAGCATATCAGAAGAGAGAGAGCCACATCCAATATCTGCTCAAATCAGGCCTTGTTGGCGACAGCGGCGACGATTTATCTGGCCTTGCAAGGTAGATCAGGACTGCGCGAAGTAGCGGAACAATCCGCGGCCAGGGCGATTTATCTGCATGACAGGCTAGTGGCAACCGGCCTCTTCAAATCTCTCTACAATGCCGCTTATTTCCGGGAATTCGCTCTGCAACCGGTAGGTGATCTGGACCTGAAGGAGTTGAACCGCAGACTTTTGGACTATAAGATTCTCGGCGGCTTGGTGCTGCCGGAAAAGGCCTGGTTGCTGGCGGTTACGGAGAAGAAATCTCAAGCTCAGCTTGATCGCTTGGTCGCTGCCGTGGTTGAGATCACTGATCAGGTGGTGAGCCAATGAAAAAGGATTTGAAATTGATTTTTGATTACACGGCTAAAAGCAAATCCAATCGACTGATTGCCCCTTTGGAATTTGACAGGCCTGATCTGGCATCTTTCTATGGCGATAATTACAGCCCCGATTTGCCGGACATTCCCGATCTGGATGAAATTACCGTAGTACGCCATTATACTAATCTTTCCGGCCTGAATTACGGCGTGGAGACGGGAACCTATCCTTTAGGCTCCTGTACCATGAAATATAATCCCAAGATTAATGAAGATATGGCGGCTCTGGACGGCTTTGCTCTGACGCATCCGCTGCAGCCTGTTCAGACAGTTCAGGGTAATCTGGAGCTGCTCTACCATTTGGAGCAAAAACTTTGTGATATTCTCGGCATGGATCATTTCACTTTCCAGCCCTCAGCAGGAGCTCACGGCGAACATACAGGACTGCTGATGAACAGGGCCTATCATGAAGACAGAGGCGATAGCAAACGCAAGATCATCCTTGTGCCTGACTCGGCGCATGGCACCAATCCGGCGTCAGCGGCTATGGTTGGCTATCAGGTGCGAGAAGTTACTTCGACGGAAGAAGGTCTGGTAGATCTTGACGCCCTGCGCGAGCTGATGTCTGATGAAGTGGCCGGCTTAATGCTGACCAATCCCAATACCTTGGGTTTATTCGAGACAGAAGTGCTGGAGATAACGAAATTGGTTCATGATTGTGGCGGGCTGGTATATTATGACGGAGCGAATGCCAATGCTATCCTGATGCAGACTCGCCCCGGTGACATGGGCTTTGATCTGGTGCATCTGAATTTGCACAAAACATTCTCAACGCCGCATGGCGGCGGCGGACCCGGCGCGGGTCCTGTCGGCTGCAAGTCTTTACTGGCCCCCTATCTGCCCAAGCCGGTAGTTGAAAAACAAGGCTATGAATTCAGCCTGAACTATGACATGCCGAAGTCGATCGGCAAAGTGCGCGCTTTCACCGGTTCTTTTGCCATTTTGGTCCGCGCCTATGCCTATATTCTGGCCAATGGAGCGGACGGTCTGAGGGAAGTGTCCGAGGGGGCGGTAGCAAATGCCAATTATGTCCTGGCCAGAGTGCGACAGGCCTACGATATTGCTTCCGGGCTAAGCCCGATGCATGAATTTGTCATAACCGGCGAGCGGCAAAAGCACAGTTGCGGCTGCACGACTTTGGACATCGCCAAGCGCCTGATTGACTACGGCTTTCACCCGCCGACGGTATATTTCCCGCTGATTGTGCCGGAAGCCATGATGGTAGAGCCGACGGAGACTGAATCGCGTCAGAATTTGGATGCTTTGGCGGAGGCTTTCCTAAAAATTGCCGAGGAGGCCAAGACCAATCCCGAGCTGCTCAAAGGGGCTCCGCACTATACGCCGATCGCCAGGCCGGACGAGACTCTGGCAGCCAGAAAACCTAAAGTCAAAGCTTAAGCCCAGCTATTTAGCCAAAGCTTTAACTTGGCTGTCGAAAGTTACTTTTCAAATATAAGGATGCTTTTTACTTTTTTTGGCTATATAGTGATAGACTATTGCGAGCAAGAAAGCATACGTAAGAGCAAATAAAGAAAGGACGGATAAATTAAAGATGGCAATTAAAGTTGCAATTAACGGTTTTGGCCGCATTGGCCGTCTGATCTACCGTTCCATTGTCGAGCAGGGTCTGCTGGAGGATCAGATTGAGATCGTTGCGGTAGCGGACATGATGACTGATGCGGATTACTTTGCGTATCTGCTCAAGTATGACTCGGCGCAGGGGAGATTTGCCAATGAAGTTACGACCAGAAAATCGCAACCTGATCTCGAGGAAGAGGACATCCTGATCATTGACGGCAAATATGAGACCAAATGTGTTCCGGCGGCCAAGGAGCCCAAAGACCTGCCTTGGGCCGAACTCGGTGTTGATTATGTGCTGGAGTGCACCGGTGCTTTTAATAGTAAGGATGCCGCCTCAGGCCATCTGGCAGCAGGCGCCAGGAAAGTCATTCTCTCAGCGCCGGGCAAAGGCGGAGTTAAGACCATAGTCTTCGGTGTCAATGAGGAAGAGTATGATACGAAAGAGCATGATATCGTCTCCAATGCCTCCTGCACCACCAATTGCCTGGCCCCGGTAGTCCATGTGCTGCTGAAGGAGGGCATAGGCATTAAGAAAGGTCTGATGACGACCATCCATGCCTATACAGCCACACAGAAAGTCGTCGATGGACCGGATAAGAAGAACTGGCGCCTGGGTCGTGCAGCGGCACAGAATATTATTCCCTCAACTACAGGCGCAGCCAAAGCGGTAGGAGAGGTCTTGCCGGCAGTCAAAGGCATTATGACCGGCATGTCTTTCCGGGTGCCGACTGTCACAGGCTCCGTTGTCGATCTGACAGTCCTGACTGAGAAAGAGACCTCGATCGAGGAGATCGATGCCCTGATGAAGAAAGCTTCCGAAACCTATTTGAAAGGCATCCTGGTTTATTCCAAGGACATGCTGGTTTCGACAGATATCATCCACGATGCCAGCTCATCCGTCTATGATTCGGCGGCCACCCTGCAGAATAATCTGCCCGGAGCCACCAATTTCTTCAAGCTGGTATCCTGGTACGACAATGAATGGGGCTACAGCAATCGCTGTATCGATCTGCTGCTTTATATGGCGAAAAAGGACGGGGAATAATCAATCTCCTTTTTCTCTTTATCTGATTGACCG
>JAAZGH010000176.1 GCA_012511325.1 Clostridiales bacterium
GCTAAAATAGGCGCATGACAAACAGTAAGAATTTAACTGACAATCAAATTAAACCAATATATATTATGGGAATAGAAACATCATGTGATGAGACATCAGCAGCAATTGTTGCTAATGGACGTCGGATTATATCCAATGTTGTTGCTTCACAAATCGACCTTCATCAGAGATATGGAGGTGTTGTGCCTGAGTTGGCCTCTCGTCAGCATGTGAAAAATATATTGCCTGTTATTGACGAAGCGATAGCTTTGTCTGGCTTAACTATAGACGAAATAGATGCTATTGCTGTTACTGCTGGTCCCGGCCTTATAGGTGCTTTATTAGTGGGTGTAAGTGCCGCCAAAGCTTTGGCTTTCACTATTGATAGACCCCTAATCGCGGTGAATCACTTAGCCGGACATATTGCTGCAAATTATTTAGGTGATAATAAATTAAAGCCACCTTTTCTATCCTTAATCGTATCCGGAGCCCATGCCAATATCATATATGTACGAGATTATTCTGATTACTTGATGATAGCTAAAACTAAAGACGATGCTGCCGGAGAGGTTTTTGACAAATTAGCACGCGCTGTGGGGCTAGGCTATCCCGGCGGCCCTATGATCGAACAGACAGCGAAGGGTGGTAATCGCAATGCCTTCCCCTTACCCCATCCCAAAATAAAAAATAGCCTGGATTTTTCTTTTAGCGGTGTGAAAACTGCTGCTTTTAATGTTTTAAACAAAGCTGAGCTGACAGCAAAGAAAAACGGACAGGATCGTAGAAAAATCCTCAGTGACCAGGACTTTGCAGCGACTGTCCAAGAAACTATTGTTGAAATTTTGGCTGATCATCTGTGGCAAGCGCAAAAATTGACTAATGCCCAGACTATTGTTTTAGCAGGCGGTGTCTCAGCTAATCTAAGACTTAGAGAGACGATCACTAAGCTGGCGGATCAAATAGGAGTGAAATTGATTGTACCAGATATTAAATTGTGTACAGATAATGCAGCTATGATAGCCGCAGCCGGCTACTTTCAATGGCAAGAAGGCATCTGTTCTGACCTGTCGTTAAATGCTACAGCACTTTGGGAGTTGTCCGAAATATGATTGTCACACAAATCACATTCATCTGTTATATATAATGTTAATACTGTTGATATCAGTGATAATAAAGATTAGAAATTGCGCTTTGCGGAAAAATGCAATTCTTGAATTATTCACATAATTGTCCGCTTATTGTGAATAGTAATTGCTTTGTGACAATATTGAGATAAATGAAAGGAAGTTCGATTTTGGCTCATAGTGCAGAAATAAAATTAATTGCGAAAAATCGCAGAGCTCTTTACGAATATGAAATCTTAGAAACCGTAGAGGCTGGAATTGTTTTGAAGGGTACTGAGGTCAAATCCCTTAGGCAGGGCAATATTGCTTTTGCTGACTCGTGGATATCAATACGTAATAATGAGGCATTTTTGATCGGACTGCATATTTCTCCTTATGAACAGGGTAACCGCTTTAATGTTGATCCTATGCGCGAAAGAAAACTATTGTTAAATAGAAATGAGATTAGAAACCTTGAGGCTGGTATAATGCAGAAGGGCTTAACTCTAATTCCTATTAGAATATATTTTCGCATGGGATTGGTTAAGTTGGTAATTGGTGTTGCGCGTGGTAAGAAGCTACATGATAAGCGGGAGAGTCAGCAAAAGCGTGAAGTCAAACGCATGATTGAGACTAAATTGAAAGAACAAGCGAAAGGTTACTGAAGTAGATGGCAAAGACATTAATGATTGGGCTGACTGGCTCAGGTTTAAACAGAAAAGTCAATGAAGATACATTCTCATGCCAAGGCAGAATTTATCCGGACATGATTTCCGGCCATGAGGAGAAAAGCATCGGTTCTTCCGATTATAATCAGCTCTATATTGTGACCGAGGGTTTTGGCGGCCCTGCGATTGGTGATCTTTCAGGACGTGTAGCGCAGGCCTTGGCTCTTGAAATGTCTGAGCGTTTGGATCTCTACAGAGGTGATGAATTCGACTTTATTGGTTTTAGTAGAGACTACCTTATCGAAGCTGATCAGAGAATTAAAATTCAAATTCGCAATAAGACTGATCAGCCAGGAGGCATATCATTATGTTTGTTATTGATTGATGGCAATGATGCTTATATTTTAAATCTGGGTAATACTGCCTCCTTTCTCTTTCGTGACGAAGAGTTATTGCGCCTGACTAAACCCAATATGCTTGCTGATGGCAATCCATCGATCTGGCTGGGTCAGGGAAGCCCGATTGCCGTAAGTGACTATGAGCCTGTCACCAGGCGTCTTGTTCTGACTCCGGGTGATATTATTCTAATGACAACTCGAAGTGTTTACAGTGCTTATGCGGCTGCTGATTTACGTCAGTCATTTCTATCTCCTGATGCCTTTGTCGGTACGATCAGAGCAATTCACGAGGAAAGCTTATCTTTCAATGAAACTGAAAATCATACGACTGTTGCAGTAAAGATCCAGAACTTAGAGCATAGTGAACCGGCATCGATACCAATAGAAAATTCAGAGTACCAGCATATTATGCAAAATCCATATCAACGGCCTCCTGAGGAATACAACAAGCAGAAAAAGGCTATTGCCTACAATATCTATGACCAAATCCCCGAGGATAATTGGCACAATAAAGATTATCGCTCTGCCAGCAGAGCAGCTACAGTGGCACAGGAGTACTCGCGCATGAAACAGAATAATAACAAATTTGATGTTCTACAGGAAAACTATGATATTAACTATCATCATGCTCCTGATGCGGATAATAAGAGCAGAGAAAATCCCTTTGCTACATTTTTTCGCTTTCTATTGTTGGGATTTCTGATAGGGTTAGTAATTTTGCTCATTATTTGGTTTTTTGTTTTGAGCTGATAAAAATTTGTCGAGTAAATTGATAGAACCCAGTTGCTAACACGCCATGGCAACCGAAACACTGAAGTTTGCCGGAAATAGGTAGAAAAATCATGCCGTCAATGGTATACTATATGGCACTGTTGAATCTGGGAGCGTACTGGTTTCGACGGGGTTGTTGCATCTTGAGA
>JAAZGH010000177.1 GCA_012511325.1 Clostridiales bacterium
ATTTAAGATTATTCGTATGCAAGTTGCTGTTCCATATGGCAAATTAGCTGATTTTATGGAGCATGCCGGAGAAAGCGCTACAAAAATTGAATCCCAATCAGTAACAAGCGAAGAAGTAACGGAAGATTATTATGATACCAAGACACGTCTTGAATCAACGGAAAATTTAATCAAGCATTATCGTGATTTATTAGCGGATGCGAAAACAATTGAAGAAATACTTCAAGTTCAAGCCAGAATCGATGATTAAACGCTGCAATTAGAGGCGCTTAAAGGTAGATTAAAGGTTCTTGATTATTTAACTCAAGAATCATTTATCTCTATTACGATCAGAATGGAAGAAGATCCGACTATTACAAAACCGGAAGTAACTCTTAAAACATTAAAATGGTCAGATGTCAGCTATTTAATGAAAACCGGCTTACATAAAACCGGAATTGTAATTGCTCTTGGTTTTCAATACTTATTAATTTTCTTCGCATATGCTTCGCCTGTTATTGTGCTGGCGATAATTTTAATTATTGTTATTAAACACAGGCGTAAAAAATTAAGGAAAAAGAACTCTGCAGGAAAAACAACAGATAAAAAAGAACTAAAGCAAAGATTAAAGGCTGAAAATAGAGGAGAAAGCAAAAACGAAGAGATTACAAAAGAAGCTGAAAATAAAGAAGAATAATAATATTATTCAGCAGTTATTTTCTCGAAATAAATATTAATCGGCTTAAAGGTTGAAAGAAGTTTCGCCGCCGTATCCCATACTCAAGCGGAACTTATGTCCCGTTATGATGTCTATTGGGGGTCCGCCTGCCTAATAGGGTATCTTCGCCTGACTTGCCATCAGGGAAGGAGCAGCTGTTCCATTTGCTCCAGATAGGAGGTAAAAACCGCGAAAGCATCTTCAATCGGTTTGACCTCGGACATATCCAGACCAGCTTTCTTGAGCACGGACAGGGGATAGTCGGAGCTGCCCGCTTTGAGAAATTGCAGATAGCGGTCTACGGCCGGCTGTCCCTCGGTCTTGACCATATGGGCGAATGAAGTGGCGGCTGAAAAGCCGGTGGCATATTGATAGACATAATAGTTCAGATAGAAATGGGGAATCCTGGACCATTCCAGGCCAATCTCCGGATCAAAGGTCAGATCTTCGCCATAATAGCGCTTGTTCATCTCGCCGTATTGCTCGGTCAGGAAAGCGCTGGTCAGAGGAGTGCCGGCAGCCGCGGCAGTATAGATCAGATGCTCAAACTCAGCAAACTGGGTCTGTCTGAAGACTGTGCCTTTGAAACCGTCAAGATAATTATTGATCACAGTCTGGCGCAATTTGTCATCATCTGTCTGTGACAGCAGATAGTCGGTCAGAAGATTCTCATTCATAGTGGAAGCAATTTCGGCCAGAAAGATGGAATAACTCGAATAGATAAAGGGCTGGGTATTGCGCGAATACCAGGAATGGACACTGTGCCCCAGCTCGTGGGCAAGGGTAAACAGATTATCCAAAGTGCCCTGCCAGTTGAGCAGAATATACGGATTGGTACCGTGGGCACCGCTGGAATAGGCGCCGGAGCGTTTGCCTTTGTTGTCAGCGCGGTCGATCCAGCGTTCGCGGAAAGCGCGGCGCACAATCTCCACATACTCCGGGCCCAAGGGCGACAGCGCGGCTACAATTATCTCCTGTGCTTCCTCAAAGCCGTACTTGACATCTATGCCCTCGATTAAGGATACATAGAGATCGTAGGAATGGAGCTCCTCCAGACCCAGGGCTTGCTTGCGCAAAGCAATATAGCGGTGCAGCAGCGGCAAATTGCGGTTGACTGTCGTTACCAGATTGTCGTATACATCCTCGGAAATAGCATTCTCGAACAGAGCGGCGGCTCTGGCGCTGGGGAAATTCCTCACTTCGGCCACGAAATTGTGCACATTGATATTGCCTGACAGCAGCGAGGCGCTGGTGTTTTGGAATTGGTCGTAGACTTGATACAGATTTTGAAAAGCCTCACGGCGAACCCGGCGGTCACGGCTCTCCAGGAATTTGCCGTAGCGTCCGTGCGTAAGCTCTACTTCCTCTCCGGCCTCATTGATAATCATAGGGAATCTGAAGTCGGAGTCATTTAGCACTGTAAAGCTCATAGAGGGATTGTTGAATATCTCGCCGGCTTTAGCC
>JAAZGH010000178.1 GCA_012511325.1 Clostridiales bacterium
ACTACGGGGAGGCCGTATCTTTCTATCTCTTTAACCATCGTTGCGCCGCAACGTGTACAGGTTCCTCAGGTCGAGGTGAGAATGACTGCGGTCACTCCATCCGCCAGCAGTTGTTTGCCGATCTCGGTACCGAAGACTTCGGCATTGCCAACGGAAGTACCGGTGCCTGTGGTAGAGTAGAAATAATTGGCTAATTCTCCGATCCGGCCTTCTTTTTCCATTTCTCTGAGGACGTCAAGCGGAATAGCCAGATTCGGATCCTCCAGAATATACGCGGTGTCATAGCCGCCGTGAATAGAGATGAAATCATCTTTACTCATGCGATCCATGCCGGTGACATCGTATTTGCCGAACTTAGTGGCACTGGAAGACTCAATCCGGTCCGGATTGCCAACCGGTACGATGCCGCCGGAAGAAACAATGGCGACTTTAGCCTTCGACATATCAGCAATCGGCGTGGCAGGCGGCACACGGTCAAAGTATGGCATTGGATATTCAGTCTGATATTCCTCTCCCTTGACTTTCTGCAGCAGCATATCAACGGCTCTGGCAGACCCTCTCTGGTCATGGAAATAATTGACGCGGATTCCCCGCTCATGATAACCATCCACAGCCGGTGGCAAGATTTCATCGCCTTTAATCAGCTTTTGAGCCAGATTGGCGATTTTGGGCATAGCCTTTCTCATGCCCGCTGCTGAATTGGCTGTTTCGATGATATAGAGATCTTTTTTGAACATTTCAACGCCGGGGTTCTCAACATACATGCCGGTTAGGGCAGGTATGCCGAATTCCTTTTCGACGGCGGCGGCGATGGTTCCGCAGGCAACACCATATCTGCCGGCATTAAATGCGGGCCCTGCAATAAATAATTGCGGACTGTAGGGCTTAATAAGTTCCAGGATTCTGCTTTGAGCCTCTTCCAGATTGCTGCCGAAGTAGTTATCGCCGCAGATTACTGTAGCTACAATCTCATAGTCGGCACCCAAGGCCTGTTGAAGCGCAAGACCCGGCCCGATCAGCCCCTCGCGAATTTCAGGCTCAATATCGGCCATTTCCTCACCGCCGATCTGAGCGAAGAATTGATTAAGATAATGTACTACTTTTATTTTACTCATACTGCGCTCCTTAATGCCCTCTGGCGGCTAGCCTATTGTAGCCATTGGCAATGGTGGAGGCAATGACAATCTGCAGCTCGGCTTCGATGCTGCCATCAGGCTTCAGGCTTCCCTCATAGCCACCGATCATAGTCTCAATAAAATCCAATGTGCCAATGACTTTTTCCATGGGCGGGAAATGAATAATCATATTGCCGTTGCCGCAGGAAACCAGTGCGTCGGCTTCATCGACAGTATCGGCCAGAGACTGCGACTTGCCGTCTCTGCCCGGGAATTCATCTGTGATCAAGACCACTTTGATGCCTTTTTGACTGACTTTCTGGCAGTTCATCATTAAGTCGGTATCGGGATTGCCATAGCCCTCCTCAGAAATAATTACTCCCTCGAAACCCAGGAAATGACAGAGCTTGGCTGTCATATCCGAAGATCTGTCTTTGTCTGCCAGGAAAACATTTTCGTTTGTTAGTACAACCCCCATAAAGTTGAGATCTTTGCCATGTCTTTTGAACAGATCTTCGATAATAGGATTGTTGAGATGATGGAATGTTGTTACTTTGTCACAAGGCGCTACGCAGTTACCGCTCACAATAGCTCCGTCCATGATCTCTGTCGGGTACATAAAAGTAGGAACCAGCTGCTTGGCATCGACGCCGTAGTAATAGGTGTCATGCAGCAGTCCCTGTGATTGAAGCATATGAACATATCCTATCTTAGGCAGATCAGGATATTGCAATGCTTGTTCCAGCAGGGGCTTTGTCTCATAGACTACGACCTCATCCGGTTCGATATTTCTTCCTGCTTCGCCGACATAGGCGGCAACTTTCAACCCGGCTAGTCTGCCCGCAGTTTCGTAGTCATGGGTCTCCAGACCATCTGCGGGTTTAATTACCAAAACGACATTATTTGTTTTGGAAAACGGACAATACTTGGCTGCCGGTCCCGACATGTCAATCAGGCCTTCCTGAAAGCCGACAATCTGTCCGCAGGTGATGACTGTGGCTCCGACCAAAGCATGAGGTCTGTCGCTGCCGACTTGTTCGACTTTGTGGATCATGCGGGGGAATAATCCCCCGCCTCCTGTTACTTTAACTCGGGGTTCGATTACATCCTTGACCGGGGCTATACGAACTGCCTCACCTGGTCGCGCCAGTTCAACATCGGCGCCGATCAGTCTGTCATCTTCCAGAACGAGCTCTACGATTTCTTCTTTGTTCACGAACAGCGTTCCGTTTACAACTTCGGTTTTGTCGCCGAATTGAACATCTTGAATCAGGATTTTTCCCAATTCCAGCTTCACTATTTTCACCTCTCTTTCCTTAGATTGTTTTAGAAAAGACAATTGTTATTCATATAGCAATTAATGATCTTTTCTGAATTGCATCCTCCATTAATGATAAATCAACTGTCCTGAAATCGCTGAGAATTTTTTCGCTCCAAGAGGGCGTGCCCCTATCCCGCAAAAATTTTTGCGCCGCTGAAATACTATTCTCAATTAAGACCACACTCTCAATATCTAAACCGTTTTCTCCCTGAGCTACAATAATACTCTTATATGGTGTCTGATTTGGTTTCAAGCTGCCTGCCATGGGATGGGTTAAAAGCACATAGGACAGATGGATCCTGTCTCTTGCGGCATAGAGCACATCCAGATAACCGGCGTCTTTTAAATATATAACATCATAATTGCTATGATATTTCTCAAATACCAGCGAGTTATTTGTTATGATCAGTTTATTCACAAAGACACCTCTAAACAACAAGAG
>JAAZGH010000179.1 GCA_012511325.1 Clostridiales bacterium
ATGTCCTTCTACTATTTGGGGAAAAACAAACTCTTTTATGCTCTCGGAGTTCGTTGGGGATGAGTAGGTGATGGACCTCCGGGCTTTGGCGACAGCGGGAAAGAACCTCGTGTTTGCATAGAGTTGGATAAAAGTATTTTTGCCGAGTATACGAAAAAGTTCGAGAAGCTTTATGGAGACAAGGTTGTGGTATTCAAAAGCGGGGGTCCCGTGCGGGATGAGGCCGGAGCCAAGGACAAAAACGCTAACCTGTCATGGTTGCTGATACCGATAGTGCTTTTGCTCGGAACCGGCATTGTATTTGCCCTTCGCACCAAACTGGTTCCGGCTATGCAAACGGCGACAGGCTCTGTTGTTACGAAAACTGCTTCTGTGAGCAAAAAGCAAACGATTGAAGCAGTAAAAAACAGTGAAGTTTCACCCGGTGCCGAAGTCTTTGACTCAATTTTATGCAAGATTGATAAAGAAGATATCCAATGACCTGTCCTGTGAACATAGCCCTATAGCCGTTTCGGAGCGGCTAGGCTAAAACTAACGAGACAGACATGTTAAACGACGGTTTTGCAATAATATCAAAGCCGTCGTTTGCTTTTTTCCGCCAGCTCCTCTTCCAAGTCTGAGACATCTACCGCCACGGTCACATTCTTGACCCAGCCCTCTTTCTGAACCAGATACAGCGCCAGGAACATCTTGATTACATCCACAAATTGGCCAACGAGAAAAACTGCATAGATGGACCAGTCTGTCAGATAGGCAGCCATGGCAACCGCAGGAATATTGACCAGCCAGAAATAGCCTGAATCCATGATCATGCTGCGCTTGGTATCCCCGCCTGAGCGCATAGTATAAAAACATTGCACATTTACCGTATAGATTAGGAAAAAAGCGGCAGAAATTCTGACAAGGATAGCAGCCATGCTTTTAATCTCGGGCGCAACACGGTAGAACTCGGGGATCACGAAGGAAGACAAAAACATCAGACCGGCAAAGAACAGCGAAATCAGAGAGCTGAACTTTATCATGCAATAGCCGTTGGCGCGGGCTTCCTCCAGTTCATTGGCGCCCAGAGGCTGAGAGACAAGTACAAAGGTGGCGGCTGTCATGCCGCTGAAAATAATGAAGAATAGATCAGAATTGGTGCCGAGGATCGTCATTGCCGCCATCACATCGGTGCCGCGGGTAGCGTAGAGCTTGAACAACATTGCCATCGCGCTGCCATAGAGCAGTTCATTGATGGTCAAAGGCAGACTACGTTTAACAACTTCTCTAATCAGAATGCGGGGGATTTTGAACAAATCCTTGACTTTGGTAGCAAAACAATATTTGACATTACAGATCAGCAAGATCGAGCAGATTAGTTCTACAAGACGGGCAATCAAGGTGCCGAGCGCCGCTCCTGTAACACCCAGCCGCGGAAAGCCAAAATGGCCGAAGATCAAAACATAATTGAAAAAAACATTGGTCAACACGGTTGCGATCGAAATCTGCAAAGGTCTTCTGGTGTCGCCCAAGGCGCGCATCGCGCTTTGCATAGAAAAACTTAAACACTGCGGGATCAGGGCCACGCCGACAATCGGCAGATACTCCCTGCCGGGCGCGAGCAGTCCCGGATCCTTGTTAAAGAAACGTATAATCAGATCCGGGAATAGAATCGAAAAGAATACTAAAGGCAAAATAAGCAGCATAACCGCTACGATTGAGAGGCGGAAAGATTCCTGCACCCGCCTATACTGTTTACCGCCATAGAATTGAGCCAGATAGACAGCGGCGCCATTGCTGACGCCCATAATCGCCGCCAGACCCAGCATAAAGAAACGGTTGGCTGCGGCCACACCGCCGATGGCATAGCTGCCGAGCTGCCCGACCATGATATTGTCAACCAGGTTGACAGAATTGGTAATCAGTTGCTGCAGCATCATGGGGATTGCAATATAGGATACTCTTTTGACAAAGACGTCGTCTAAAGGATAATTTTTGTTTTTTAATAGCATAATTTGTCGCCGCTCACCCCTGATCCCTACACTCTATCAAAATCGTAAAGGGGATTTTTCTCCGGGATCGGAATCGGATAATTGCCGGTGAAACAGGCGGAGCAGATAGATTGGCCCATGATCTTGTACATGGTCTCCAGCGGCAGATAGCGCAAACTGGTTGCGCCGATATATGCGCATATTTCTTCTACACTAAGTCTTGAGGCGATCAGTTCATCCTTGCTATGCAGATCGATCCCGTAGAAGCAGGGATTGCAGAGCGGCGCGGAAGCAATACGCACATGAACTTCCCTGGCGCCGGCAGAAAATAAATGGCTGACAATCCGCTTACAGGTTGTACCGCGCACAATTGAATCATCGACCAGAACCACGCTTTTACCGGACACAATACTGCGGACAGCAGACAATTTCATTTTGACTCCGCGGTCGCGGTCAGATTGTCGGGGACGGATAAAGGTGCGTCCGATATAGCGATTTTTGATCAATCCCATCTCATTAGGCAGACCGCTCTCCTCGGCATAGCCCTGTGAAGCTGACAGCGAAGAATCCGGAACCCCTACGACGATATCCGCTTGCACATTGTCCTGGCGAGCCAGTTCGCGGCCGCAAGCCTTGCGCGAGGCGTGAACATTGATACCATCGATATCGGAATCAGGACGGGAAAAATAGATATATTCCATGGCACAAATCGAAGGAGCGCGTTCCGGCGCAAATTGCAGAGACTCAAACTGCTCCTTGCCCATTTTCAAAAGTTCGCCGGGACGGATATCGCGGACAAAATCAGCATTGACGATCGTGAAAGCGCAGCTTTCCGAACTTATAGCATAGCCGCCGTTAAGCCTCGCCAGACAGAGCGGCCTCAGCCCCAGGGGATCACGCACGGCATACATAGTATTCTTAGTCATGATCACCATACTGTAGGCGCCCTGCATCTGCTTGCAGGCGGCAAGGATCTTCTCAGCCATTGAGCCTTTGGCGCGCTGGATCAGATGGGCCACAACCTCGGTGTCCGAAGTGCCCTGGAAAATACTGCCTTCTTGCTCCAGCTCGTAGCGCAGTTGTCCGGCGTTGACAATCTCGCCGTTATGCGCCACGGCAAAGGCGCCCTGATGCGAGCGAACCATAATAGGTTGTATATTCTCTTGAATATTGCTGCCGTAGTTGTTGTACAGGACATGTCCCAAGGCATGAACGGCATTATCACTGATCTCATCCAATCTGGCTTTGTCAAAGACATCAGTGACCAGGCCTTTGCCTTTGCGAGTCAGGATCCTGCTATCATCGCTGGTGGCAATACCGCAGGCTTCCTGCCCTCTATGTTGCAGACTGTGCAGACCATAATAGGCTAAAACCCCTGCATCTACTACTTTATGTAAAGCAAAAATCCCGCATTCTTCATTCAAAGAGCTGCCGAACTGTCCCTTTTTCGTCATCTTATTTCCCGTTATTAGAGTTTGTTTTCAAATTGCCGCGCATGGCGTCAAATAGTGATTTATCGTCAAAGCTGATATTAATGGAGGAAATGAATTGATCATTGTTCCTGGTCTTGAGAAGCAGACTGATTATCGTTTCCGTCACCGCCGCCGTATCAAGCGAACCGAAGGCCTTGCGTATACCCCAAACCGCATCGAGCTCTTTGGGCGACAGCAACAGCTCTTCTCTTCTGGTGCTGGAACGCGTAATGTCAATCGCCGGGAAAATGCGTTTCTCAGACAGTTTGCGGTCAAGCAATACTTCCATATTGCCTGTTCCTTTGAATTCTTCAAATATGACCTCATCCATGCGCGAGCCGGTTTCAATCAGTGCCGTGGCAATGATAGTCAGGCTGCCGCCGTTCTCAATATTCCGGGCGGCTCCGAAGAAGCGTTTCGGTCCGTAGAGAGCACCCGGATCAAGACCACCTGACAGTGTTCTGCCGGTAGGTGTGATGG
>JAAZGH010000019.1 GCA_012511325.1 Clostridiales bacterium
AATCAGGACTTGGCCGATATCGGCACGGGCGCTGTGTCCGTCTATGCCATCCAGAAGGCGCCGATATCTTGCGTGTCCATGATGTAAGCGGACAGAAAGCCTATGCGGCAATCGCGGATGCTCTCAAACAGTCTCCGCAATAGGTGATCAGCCGACTTTTGGCGCAGAGGAGTGAGAGAAAGTCATGACAAGCGATTTAAGCTTTAATAGTCCCCAATATCTCATCACAATGGCGGAGATGAAATTTCACTCCCGGCTGGGGGTGCTGGCGGAGGAAAAGTAGCACGGCCAAATCATTGTCGTTGATCTGGTGCTTTCTTGTTTCTATCCCTTGGCGATTGAGACGGATCAGCTCGGGCAGACGGTAAATTATGCGGAAGTCTTTTCCTATGTCAAATCGATGGCCGAAACAACGGCAAGCGATCTGATTGAGCATCTGGCCGGCGAAATTGCAGAGGGGATTTTTGTCCGCTTTCCTTTGGTAGCCGCGCTGTCCCTGACAATCAAAAAGCCGGAAGCGCCTATTGAGGGCGACTTCGGCTATATGGCCTTTACCTTGACCGCAAGCAGAGAGGAAGCGCTTGCCAAAACGGTAGCGGCCTCAGTACCGGCTGCGGCGGATGGATTGCGGCATACGGTAATTATTAGTCTCGGCTCAAATATCGGTGACCGCCAATCACATCTGGCCTATGCCCTGACCCGCTTGCAAGCAGTGCCGGGTCTGAGGCTGGAGCAACTTTCCTCTCTGTATGAAACGGAGCCCTGGGGCAATACGGAACAGGCGAAATATCTGAATGCCGTCGCCGGTTTTAAAACTAGTCTGGAGCCTGTCTCAATTCTCGATCTGTGCCAGGCCGTCGAATCGGAACGAGGCCGCAGCAGAGAAATCAGATGGGGTCCCCGCACTTTGGATCTGGATCTGATCAGCTATGATCAGCTGGTGATGGAGACAGAAAGACTGGTCTTGCCTCACCCGAGATATCCGGAAAGAGAATTTGTCACGATTCCTCTGGCGGAAATTGACGGGGCCGGACAACGCGAGACAGAGGCGGTCAAACTTGTAAAATCCCGTTGGTATCCGTTATAGTAAGGGCGGATAGGAGGCTATATGTCAGAAGCAGCTCATTCAGATCAATCTCAGCCGGAAAAGCGCAAAAGTAATCGCCCCGGTCAATATCCGCCGCGCGACAGAAATACTCAAAACCGCGATAGAAAGCCTGCCGGAGTTTCAGGCCCAAAGAGCAGGACATCGCGTCAGGGCAGCGGCAACCGCAACCGCCGGCCGGATAACAGGCCAAAAATCTCTGATGGATCTCTGTCTCCCACGGAAGGGAAAAAGACCCAATCCGGACCCGGCTCCGACTTCGGCTCCGGCAATAGAAAACGGCGCAGCCAAGCCTCGAGACAGAAACAAACTCAGAGACAAGATCCGCCGCGCGAGAACAGAGAAAAACCGGCCGAGAGCGCGCCCGGCAAGGAGCAACAGCCCAAAGCAGCCGCTGCTTATCAGCAAAGCAAGAAGGGTACGAATATAGTATCCCAGAAAAGATCGAGCAGACAGGTGCGGCAGGTGCGTCAACGCAGCAAAGTTCCGGCGAATGCGGTTAAAGCCCCGGAGACTTTGGCGGATGTTGAAAAAGAGATCAGAGCTTTGGAGAAAGAGATTTCTTTGGAGATCAGGTCCATTGCCAATATCAGTCTTGATTTCTGATATATTTGAAGCTAATGATGAATGATATTTCACAGATGCCCTTAGTGGAAACGCTCTTTGCCGCGGCACGGGAGCGTTTTTCTTTCCATATGCCCGGCAACCGCCATGGGCAATCATTCCCGCGCTGGCTGAGAGATAATCTGTGGTCATTGGATACGACAGAGCTGGCGCAGACCGGGGATATCCAGAACCCGACAGGCAAGGTGCAACAGGCGATGGATCTGGCCGCCTCATTTTTCGGCGCCGGGCATACTCGCTTTGTGACTACTGGTACTACCACCTCATTGCTGACCGCCCTGGCTACGGCTTGCCCGTGCGGCAGTGAGCTGATCCTGCCGCGCCGGGTTCATCAGACCCTGCTCCATGGCACTGCCCTGCTGAATTTGACCCCGATCTGGGCTGAGATACTTGAGGGCGAGCAGATCGAACAGGCTTTGCTGCGCACGCTGAAGTCCAATCCGCAAGCCCGGGCTTTATTTGTCACTTCGCCGGGTTATGACGGCAGAACGGTCTGTTTGACGGAACTCGCGCAACTGGCGGATCGGTACGGAACAATCATTATAGTAGACGAAGCCCATGGCTCCCATTTCGCGGCGGCGCCGGATCTGCTGCCGCCTTCGGCTCTGGCGCAGGGGGCGGACCTGGTTGCCATGAGTGCTCACAAGACTCTGCCGGCGCTGACACCGGCCAGCTATTTGCATATTGGTCAAAAAGCCCTGGCTGCGGGTAAAGTCGAGGCCGACAAATTAGGACGGATGCTCAAGGTTTTTCAAACCTCCAGCCCCTCCTTTGTC
>JAAZGH010000180.1 GCA_012511325.1 Clostridiales bacterium
CCACTAACCGACGCCAGTTATCCTGAATTTGTTCTTCATGATTTGCCCAGCGTTGACCGAAGACGGCCATTGGTTTATCGACAACAAAAGATAGATGCAGATCTGCCAGGGCAAAGATTCTCATAGCAAATCACCTGTTTGGTGAAAATAGTCATAGACAGCTTGCGCCGTTTTTGTCGGCAATCCGGAGACCGCCTGCAGCTCCTCCAGTGTAGCGGCAGCAATACCTGCTAAACCGTCAAAATTTTCCAGCAGCTTGCGTCTGGTTGCCGGGCCAACTCCGGGAATATCTTCCAAGAGCAGACGCAAATGGCGCTTTTTGGCCTTAGTTCCGCTTAGCCGCCGGGCAAAGCGATGCGCTTCGTCCTGAATTGCGGTTAAAAGGCGCAACAACCCCATCCTCAGGGCACGTGCGTCATCCATTTCGCCTTCGGCAATTAATAGATAGTCATCACCGGACTCAGAGCGCAGCTCAATGATATCTCCATTTGGCAAGACCAGCCCCCTCGTGCGGTGACGTTTGTCTTTCACTATTCCCGCCAGGGCGATATCTGCCGGTATCAGCGGTTTGACTTTGGCCACATGGGTTTGGCCGCCATCGATTAATATCAGATCCGGCCGGTGCCCGAATTCCTCATCGTCTAAGCGGTCAAGGCGTCTGCTCAGCACTTCATACAGGGCTGAATAGTCATCAATGCCATCAAAAGATGCCACAGAGAAATGGCGGTAGGAAGCCCGCTCGGGTCTGCCCCTTTGAAAAACCACCATGGATCCGGCTCGATCCGCAGCGCCGAGATTGGAAATATCATAGGCTTCGATTCTGTGCAGAGCGCGCTCGCTGCCGGTCAATCCGGCCAGCTTTTTCAGTGTCAATTCCAGTCCTGTAACACTTTTGCCGCCCATCAAAGTATAGCGTTGCAGAGCAGAGGCAGCATTTTTGGCCGCCAGATCCAGCAAGCGGGTTTTGTCACCCCTGCGGGGGCGATGCAGAACAACTTTGCGACTGGCCAGCTCCGACAGATATTGCTCGACCAGTTTCTGCTCCGGGAGGTCAGCCGGCAGCAGGATCTCATTGGGGATCAGGGCAGTGCCGGTATAGTGCTGTGCTATGAAAGCTTGCAGATAGTCCGGATCCGATCCGCCAATATCTTCGGTGAAGGTCTGAACATAGCTGTTGACCCGGCCTTCCCTAACTTCCAGTTTTTGCAGGCAGACTTCACTGCCATTTCTGGCCAGGCCGATCACATCGCGTGATTGCCGGTCGGAGCTGACTATGACCTGTTTATCCTTCAGTTTGGCCAGAGCGTCAATCCGGTCTCTTAACAGAGCAGCCTGTTCAAAATCCAGAGCCTCGGCAGCCGCAGCCATCTCTTGTTCCAGATTGAGCAATAGCTCGGAATATTTCCCCTCAAAAAAGCGGATGACATTCTCAATTACCGCACGGTATTTTGTGGCAGAAACATCGCCTTTGCACGGACCGATGCAACGGCCGATATAAAAGTTGAGACAAGGTCTCTCTTTACCTATATCCCGAGGCGAGATTCTATTGCAGCTTTTGATCGGGAAAATCCGGCGCAGGGCGGCCAGAGCGCGGTAAAGATCACCACTGAGATAGGGGCCGAAATATCTCGCACCCTCTGCCAGATCCGCCTCTACCCGGAAAGATTTCATAATGCGCGGATAAGTTTCCTGCATTGTAATGCGAATATAGGGGTATTCGCGGTCGTCACGCAAGAGAATATTATAACGCGGCTTGAATTTTTTGATCAGATTGGCTTCCAGGATTAAAGCCTCTAACTCATTATGGCAAAGCAAATACTCAAAATCGGCAATGCGCGCAATCATAGCCCGGATACGGGCATCCCCCTCAGGATGACGGCCGAAATAGCTCATTAGGCGCTGTCTGAGATTATTGGCTTTGCCGACATAGATAGTGTCCCCCGATATATCTTTCATCAGGTAGACGCCAGGCTCCGAAGGAACCAGATCCAGTCTGGCATCGAATATTTCAGGCAGATCAAGCCGCATCAGATAAGCATCCTCCCCTGTCTGTTGATAATAGCCCTCACGAATGCCATAAGTGATAAAGCCCGCTTTCTCGTAGAGTCTGAGCGCAGCCTGATTGGAAGTGGCAACTTCCAGCATTATGAGGTCTATCCCGCGCTCGACCGCTGCCGACCGAATTCCTGCCAGCAGCTTTTCTCCAATGCCCTGCCGCCTGGCCTCGGGCTTGACCGCCAGATTGTAAATATCCATTACCTCATCCAGCGGATAGGCAGAGACAAAGCCCACAACCTCCTCATCTGCCACTGCTACCAGATACAACATAGCATAAGGGCTGTCGAGCATAATTTCTTTCAAATCGCGGGCAAAGTTGGCAGTACCCGATCTGCGCGCAAATGAGGCCAGGTAGATATCGACAATTGCTGCCAGATCACCGAGCTGTGCAGGACGGATCGAAATTCTGCTCGTCTCTGCCATCTATACCTGTTCCTGTTGCCTCTTCATTCGCTCCGCTTGTGACAAGGACAAGTATTGCGGCATTAAGGCGAAAGGGTCGCCACTTTCACCGCTTCGGTATCTGGCCAATCCCAGGCGGCTTAGGATCGAGGCACGCGGGGTCCAGAAC
>JAAZGH010000181.1 GCA_012511325.1 Clostridiales bacterium
AGGATAAAAACGGCAAATGGTATGCTAAGTTTTATTACCGTGATTATGAGGGTAATAGCAAGCAAAAATTAAAGCGTGGGTTTGCCCTGAAGCGTGACGCTGAAACCTATGAAGTTGAGTTCCTTGCCTCTCAAAACTTCCAGCCGGACATGCTATTTTCCACCTTTTACTATCTGTATCTTAAAGACATAACGCCCCGCCTCCGTGAACATACCTTGCAGACAAAGAGTTATCGAGCAAAAAATCATATATTGCCGTTCTTTGGTGATATGAAGATCAATGAGATAACTGCCCTTGATATTCGTGCATGGCAGAACAGCAAGCTAGAAGCTGATTATTCATTGAAATATTTGCAGAATCTTCAGAAAGAGTTGTCAGCTATTTTTAATCATGCTATGCGCTTTTATGGCTTGAGGAATAATCCTTGCCGTCAGGCTGGCCCTCCGGTAAAGGCAGATGATCAAAAGTCTGTCATGCGGTATTGGTCACTTAATGAGTTCAAGCAAGTAATCAATGCAACAGAAGATATCAAGGCTAAAACAGCCCTAACGCTGTTATATTGGTCTGGCATGCGCAAGGGTGAATTACTTGCCCTCCGGTGGTCTAAGCTCGATTTTGAAGCCTGTACTGTGACAATAAATGAATCTTATCAAAGAATAAAGGGAAAACCGGTAATCACACCTACAAAAACAAATGAAGCAAGGACTATCAAGCTTCCGGAAGTTTGCATTGAACAGCTGAAGGAATATCGTCAATGTTGTTATAAGCCTAAGCCGGATGATCATGTATTCCATTGGGAAAAGCGCTTTATTGAACAAGGCATAAAACAAGCCTGTGGAGTCTCCGGAGTGAAGCCTATACACGTTCACGGCCTCCGGCATTCTCATGCCTTTTGTTGATTTCAATGGGGGTTAATATCGTTCTTATATCAAAAAGACTAGGACATGCGAAAGTATCAACAACATTAAACTTTTATTCGCATTTCTTCCCGGATGATGAAGATATTTTAATTGGTCAACTGGATAATCTTGTTCAAGAATTGGCATAATCAGCACAGAACAATCAAAAACTTAGTATCAATGCAGTATCAGAAAATAATAAAAGCCCTGCAATAAAGTCATTACAAGGCTTCATGGTGGGAGCGACCGGGCTCGAACCGATGACCCCCTGCTTGTAAGGCATGTGCTCTCCCTGCTGAGCTACGCTCCCATGCCTTGCTATCTTAGAGAATAATTTTGCTTTTGGCAAGTACAGTCGCGGGGAATATCGTTTTCCTCTTTTTACATCTCACCTGCAAAGGTTTTACCTTAGAACAGCTCAGTTTGGCAATCGGAAACCTTCACCTGGTTATTAACGTCTAATCAATAAGACGGGCAAAATGTACTAGGGGAATTTTATAGCGAGGAGGCCGGTGAAAGATTTCTGTATCAGTATTAGGGAATATAAAATGAAACAAAAGTGCCTATATTCTGTCATAGCTGCGATATTAGTTCTATTCTTGCTTGTATTTTTGAGCTCAAGTGTGCTGGCGGCCGTTCCTTGTAAAATGAACAAACAGAAAAATGATTCTGATGAATTTGATTCCTTAGCTCAGCACAAGATGTATGAATTCTGGGATATCATTAAATTCCCATATGATGCTTGAAATGGTGTTTGGCAAGAAATGCCTGACCGGATGCATTTCGTGGCAGATATAGTTTCCGCGGCTGATTTTGAGACGATAGTAATGAAACAATACAATATCTTTAATGCAGAAAACAAAATAATTGGCAATGTCCTCATTGGCACTGAAAAGCTTGATTTTCAAGGTGGCGGTATCGGTGAAGCCGAAGCCGTAAATTTGCTGTAAACCATTAAAGATATTGATGGTTCGGATGATGTCAGAATAATTTTAGATGGAATCTCTTTAATGACTCTTGTCCAAGGCAAAAATTCTTCAATCAGAGTTTACAATAAAAATGGTTTCTTTTTGGATACGGGTTGTACTACCTTTAGAGCTGCAGCAGTTGACTATAAAAAAAGATTAGAAAAAAATAAAAGCGAGCAGCAGAAGAAGCGTTTAGAACTAAATTGCTTGGAGATTAATCGTATCGAATGAGTCAAAGAATTCTTAAGGATGAAAAACCAACTAAGGTCTGGAGATCAGGCTCCTCTGATCTATGATAGATAATAATGTCTAATGTTGAAATAAGTAATTTCCCCGATATTTACTGCCGGGCATAGCCCATTTCCAAAGCCAACTGCGCCCTTTCCTGATTCCTGCCGCCTTTATTAATTTCAGCTGCGATAAAGCCGGGATGATCTCTCAAGAAGTCAGTCATATACTGGTCGGGGTCGCGCAGGAAAGCGAGGCAGAGTTCGGCCTGGCGAGGGCTGATCTGACCCAGTTCTACTGCCCGGGCAAAAAAAGCGGCGTCCGTGGTACCGAGCACAGTCAAAGTAGCGCCGGCCGCAGCCAGGCGCTCACGGCCGCCCTGTCCGCGATCGAGGATGGCGGCGGCGTGCTTTAAGCGGGCTCCGGTCCGCTCGATCTGCGGGATCCAGTTGCGGAAAAAACTGGAAGCTACTGTGATAATATCGGCGATATGCAGTGCCTGCTGTCCCTGCAGAGGGCAGCTTTCACGGATGTTGCGGGATTGTGTATCGGGCGCCGGTTGCTGTTTTTCCAAAGGAGAGCTTTCGCAGATGCTGCCGAGGCGTCCGCCGAACACATCCTGTTGTTCCGGCAGAACAGAATCTTCCTTGGCCGCAATTTCAATTGCCGGTCGTCCCGGTTCGGAGTAGAAAGTGCGACCGTCCTTGAAGCAGGAGAGATGCGGTTTGTTCAGGATTGCCGCCAGCGGCAGTGAGAAGAAGAAATCCCGCCTCTCGCCGCCGGAGATAAAATCCGTAGCGGCGGCCGGATTTTTAAAGGCCTCAATAGCTGCGTCGATCACAGAGCGGTAGATCGGCTCCTGCTCGTACTGCTCCAGGCAAAGGGCAGTAATTTTGCTCGGCATGGTCTCAGGCTCCCGACAAAACTCTTCGATTTTTTGCAGCAAAACGCCGGCCTCAGCGGCACTGCCGAAGAGATAATGCGTATTGATAAAAAACGGCCCGAGCTTGCCGGAGGTATACCAGAATGGCTGATCAGGATCGGCAATCTTCAGAGCTTCAGTCAGAAATAGATTGTGCGCTAAGTGTTTTTCCATAAGGATCCATATAATTGAAGGGGAAGATATTGAATTGTTTTCCTCTATAGTACTCGTCACCATCCCCTAACATAATATTATATTCAATATACGAGTACAGAACTGCTTTATACATGACTGTTCCGCCATCTTTCAGACGGACTTTGATCGGTATTAACATTAAGATTATAACGAGAATAATCGCTATGATAGTGATCTTTTTCTTCCTAGACATTTTTGTCCTCCGGATTCCAAATAGCTTTGTCCATTATGACTGAGGCTGCCAGGTTTCTTTTCTTAGCATTACTCATTTCTGGTTTCCCTACCAGGGACGTAGCTGTCCGGTGTAGCGGGCGAGATTGTCGTGCCCGGCGGCGCCGGCGATTGCTGCCATTGCTGCGGGCAGACGGAAAACCAGGTCCGGATCAATCAGGGAAGCGGTGCCTACCTGGACGGCTGAGGCGCCGCAGAGCATGAATTCCAGGGCGTCTTCGGCCGAAGCGATGCCGCCCAGCCCTACGATCGGCAAATTGGTATCGCGGTGCGCTTCGTAGACCATGCGCAAAGCAATCGGCTTGATGGCCGGTCCGGACAGACCGCCGGTATTATTGCGCAGCACGGGG
Organism: Clostridiales bacterium; assembly: GCA_012511325.1. Classification (GTDB taxonomy): domain Bacteria; phylum Bacillota; class Clostridia; order Saccharofermentanales; family DTU023; genus UBA1046. Next base: position 3,794 of record JAAZGH010000181.1, read on the forward strand.
CGCTCCGTCTTCAGGTCAACCGCCATTCCCAGCAAAGTATTTATCAACACCAGCGCATCCGCTCCTGCCTCTTCTGCCGCGCGCGCTACCGCAGAGATGGAAGTGACATTGGGCGTCAGCTTGACCCAGAGCGGTTTATCCGTCACAGCGCGACAGGAGGCGACGACTTCCAGGACCTGCTCCGGCTCCGCGCCGATTGACATACAGCCGACGCTGACATTGGGACAGGAGAGATTCAGCTCCAGCGCCGTGATCTCAGTGGCGCTGAGAATCCGCACCATCTCAACATAATCCGCTTTGCTGTTGCCGGCCACATTGGCGATGATCGCCGTGTCATAGGTCAGCATCGTCGGCAAGATTTCTTTGACGAAGACACCTACGCCCGGGTTTTGCAGTCCCACAGCATTGAGCATGCCGCTCTCGGTCTCGGCAACACGCGGAGGTGGATTGCCGCGACGCGGTTGCAGGGTCAGACCCTTAGTACAGATGCCGCCCAGGCCGGACAGATCATAGTAAGGGGCAAGTTCAGCGCCGAAGCCGAAAGTGCCGGAAGCTGCCAGGACAGGGTTCTTAAGTTGGACGTTGCCGACTGTGACTTCAGTCTTGACTTGTTTACTTGTGAGGGGTGAATTATCCTGATTCATATCGATTTTTCCTCTTACCAAATCCCGCCCCGGGATGGCCAGACAATCCTGGCGGCGGGGAATACGGGACCGTCATAACAACAGCGTTCGTAGGTGGTCTCGCTTTCTGCTGTTTCTGCTCCGCCGTTGTGACAGTAGACCGGAATCGAGCAGCCGACACAGACACCTATACCGCAGGCCATCCTTGCCTCCAGTGAGACCTGGCAGGGTATTTTGCGTTCCAGGCATTGCAAAGCGATATTCTCCAGCAAGCCGGCAGGGCCGCAGGCGCAGATCAGGATTTGTTCCGGGCGCAGGTGCCATGTGTCCAGTACTGAGGTCAGCGCTTCTCCGGCATGACCTGTGAAGTCCAGTCCGCCGGTGTCCGAGGCGAAGATACACCGTTTTGCGGTAGCTCTCATTCTCTCTTGCAAGATAGCCTCTGCCGGACTGCGGAAACCGGCAATCGCCGTGGTAGGAATTCCTTGCCCGGCGGCCTCCTCCAGCAGATAGAGCAGAGGGAATAAGCCGGTGCCGCCGCCGACTGTGACCAGGTGCGCCGGACCGGTTTCGCAGGCGCCTTCGCCAAATAGCCCCAGGTTGAAGCCTGTGCCCAGAGGACCGACGAGATCGACGGCTATGCCGGGCGCGAGGTCGCAGAGTTCGTTGCTGCCCGGGCCGACGCGGCGGATGCCGAGCTGGATCAGGCCCTGTTCGCGATCGACGGACATCAGGCCGATTGGGCGGCGCAGATAGCGAGAGGTTTTGATTTGGACGAATTGACCGGGACGGGCTGCGTAAGCTAGTTCTGGGGCTTTGATGGTCAGCAGATGGGTGCTGTCGGACAGCCGCTCATTTCCGAGGAGACTGCCTTGATGTCTGAGAGAAGGCTTGTTATCCTGGCACATTTTCAGTCCTTTCTGTGCGCGGCCAGAGCTGCCCGCAGGGAGTCACGCATGGCGATAGCCTCCCGGCGGCAGGCGGCAGCGAAAGCGTTGTGATTCGGGCCGTGCTTTTTCCAAGCCAGCATCAGCGAGCGCGAAGCGTTGACAATACCGGCGCGGCCGCTGCGGTCAAAGCCGGCTACAGCGTCGTCTGCCGTTCCGCCCTGGGCGCCGAAGCCGGGAATCAGGAAGAACGAGCGGGGCATGCGCCGGCGCAGGGCGGCTGCCTGTTCCGGCCAGGTAGCTCCCACGACGGCACCGACTGAGCTTATCCCTGATGTGCCTATCAGATCTTCGCCCCAGGCGGCGATCAGATCGGCCATCGCTTCGTAGACCAGGCGGCCGTCAGTCAGTTCCAGATCCTGCAGATCGCCGGCGGAAGGATTAGAGGTGCGGCAGAGGGCGAAGATACCTTTGCCGTGTGTGCGGCAGTGCTCCAGGAAAGGCTCGATCCCGTCGCTGCCCAGATAGCCGTTGACCGTGAGGGCATCGGCAGCGAGGAAAGCCTTGGTCTGTTCCTGACTAGATTGGCCGGAGTTGTCAGGTTTGCGGCTAGTCTGATCCTGGGCGTATTGCTCGGGGTTGTTTGGTTTGCAATTCTCATGCTCTGCGCTGTTTGACTTTTCACTACCCTGTTCGGCGATGCTTGCCTGTGGGGTATTCAAATCATGATCGTTAGGTTCGGACGCGCTGAGATATGCTCTGCTGTATGCCGCCGCCGTGCTGCTGATATCATTGCGCTTGCCATCGAGAATCACCAGCATACCTTGGTCTTTGGCCAGATTGATGATCGACTGCAGGGCGGAAAGACCGCCGAGACCGTACTGTTCAAAATAAGCCATTTGCGGTTTTATCGCGGGGATAATATCCGCTACGGCCAGGATCAGATCGCTGCAAAAGCTGTTGAGCGCCAGGTAAATGCCCTCCTCCTGACGGCAATCGTATTTCTGCAGCAGGCTTTCCGGCAGATAGGACAGCATCGGATCCAGACCCAGGCAGGTCGGATTATTCATTTCGTCAATGCGCTCTTGCAGCCTATCGGCAAAATTATTATTCATATCTCTATCTCCATCTTTATTTAGCCGCGCCAGCCGGTTTAGGATTTATTTACTGCGCCGGTTGTGTGTTTGTCACTGTTCTTCAGGTCTCAAGCGACTTATTCTGTTGCCGGCCGGCCGCTGTGCTGCCGGACCCGGGTGACTTAGCCGGTATCAAATTGTTTGCTTGCCACTGTATTATTTTGTCAGTCGGCCGCTGTCCCAGGTGATATTTCCCGCCATGATTGTCAATTGCGGGAAGCCCCTGAGTTCGAAACCCTGAAACGGGGTGTTTCTGGCCTTGGAGAGGGAGCTGGCAGCATCATAGGTGACGGTCTCTTCGAGATCTACCAGGGTCAGATCAGCCGCCAGTCCGACCTCCAGTCCGGGCTTCGGCTGTTTGAGCAAACGCGCGGGATTGGCGGTCAATTTGCTCACAGCGTCTGCCAGACTGAGGTGGCCGGGCTCGACCAGCCGGGTGTAGACCAGCGGGAAGCAGGTCTCCAGCCCGATCAGGCCGTTATTGGCCAACGAGAATTCGCAGTCTTTCTCATCGGTGTGATGGGGCGCGTGATCAGTGGCGATTATATCCAGCGTGCCGTCTTGCAGACCCGCGATGATGGCCAGACGGTCTGACTCGGTGCGGAGCGGCGGATTGACTTTGGCCAGGGTGTTGAAACCCCTGATGGCTTCTTCCGTCAGCGTGAAATAGTGCGGGCAGGTTTCGGCGGTGACTTTGACGCCGCGCGCCTTAGCCGCCCGAACGCATTCTACGCCGCCGGCAGTGCTGACATGGGCGATATGGACGTGGCAGCCCAGGTATTCGGCAATTCTGGTCTCGCGATCGATCATGATATCTTCGGCGATCGAAGGGATTCCCTTCAGTCCCATTTCGGTAGAAACAATGCCCTCATTGCAGACGCCGTCCTTAGCCAGTTCCGGGTCTTCACAGTGGGAGATGATCACTCGGTCGAAGAAAGCGGCATATTCCATGGCTTTTCGCATCATGCCGGCCGACGCTATCGGTACGCCGTCGTCAGAGAAAGCAACCGCGCCTGCCTCGGTCATCAGACCGATTTCGGACAACTCCTGGCCCTCTTGTTTCTTGGTGGCGGCTCCGATCGGCAGAACCCGGCAGAAGCCGGCCGTTGCAGCCTTGTCGATCATATAGCGGATGATAGGTACGGTATCGGCTACCGGATTAGTATTCGGCATCGGCGCTATGGCGGTGAAGCCGCCGTGTGCCGCTGCTCTGGTTCCGGTGATGATATCCTCCCGATATTCAAAGCCCGGATCGCGCAGATGGACATGAGCGTCGATCAAGCCCGGCAGGGCGGTCAGTCCTTGACCGTCCAGCACCAATTCCGCCTGACCGGTCAGCTCCGGCACAAATTTGCCCCCGGCGATCAGCAGCTCGGTGAGATCACCGGTCTGCCAGTGTCTGACATTCCTGATCTGTATGCTCTTAAATTGCGGATAGCTATTTTTCATCTGATGCTCTCCTCCTAATTTGCGCTCAGCTCGGCATTGCGCTTGGCATTGAGCAGGAACAAGACGGCCATGCGGACGGCGACGCCGTTGGCGACTTGCTCATGGATGACCGAGCGGTCGTGCTCGTGAATGAAGGTTGGCATTTCGACACCATGGTTACAGGGGCCGGGATGCATGATGATGGCGTCCGGCCGGGCGAGATCCAGGCATTCGCTGTCGATGCCGAAGAAATGGGCGTATTCATTGACGGAAGGGAAGAGCGCGCTGCGCTGGCGTTCGAGCTGGACGCGCAGTCCCATGATCACATCTACATCCGCGCAGGCTTCTCTGACATCATGGCAGACCCGGCAGGGCATATGCTCGAGATGGCGCGGCGTCATGGTGGGCGGCGCGGCGACGCGTACTTCAGCGCCGATTTTGGTCAGACCCCAGACATTGGAGCGCATCACCCTGCTGTGCATGGCGTCGCCGATGATCGCGACTTTGAGGCCTTTGATCGTGCCCTTGTACTCAATCATCGTCATCATGTCGAGCAGAGCCTGGGTCGGATGCTCGTTCATGCCATCGCCGGCGTTTACGACCGAGGCGTCAATCCGTTCGGCGACATAGTGCGGGGCGCCTGACTGCGGGTGGCGCATAACCAGGATATCCGTCGACATCATCTCCAGGGTCTTCACCGTATCAAAGAGATTTTCGCCTTTGCGGATGCTGGATTCCGAGCTGCCGATATTTGAAGTAGTAGCGCCCAGGTATTTGCAGGCCATATCGAAAGACAACCGCGTCCGGGTCGAGTTTTCCGCGAAAAAAGTAATCACGGAGCGACCTTGCAGATGTGCCGTTTTCTTGGTCTGGACGGAGAGAATATTCTTCATTACGAAGGCAGTATCTAAGATCAGCATGATCTCCGCCGGGCTTAGCCCCTGCATTCCCAGCAGATGCCGGGAAGAGAGCTGGGTCGCCGCGTCTTCCGCTGTGCGCCGGATCGACCGCTCTTCAGCGGTCAAGGGTTGAATTTTAGCCATCTCATTCCTCCAATTCGCCGAGTTCAACGGCATTTCTGCCGTCGAATTCCTGTACTGAAACTTTGATAAATTCTTTTCTGGAGGTAGGTACATTCTTGCCGACAAAATCGGGGCGCAGCGGCAACTCCCTGTGACCGCGATCGACCATGACCGCGAGCTGAATCGAACTGGCTCTGCCCATGTCGAACAGCGCTTCGATAGCGGCTCGCACCGTGCGCCCGGTAAACAGCACGTCATCGACCAGAACGATCGTCTTGCCGTTCACATCAAAAGGCAGATTGGTGCTGTGCACAATCGGGTGTTCCGTCAACAACGACAGATCATCGCGGTAGAAAGTGATGTCCAGCTTACCCTCAAGCGGTCTTTGTCCTTCGATCCGCTCGATTTTGCCGGCCAGAATATTGGCTAATGGCACGCCGCGCCGCTGAATTCCCACGAGCACCAGGTTGTCCGTATTGCGATTTTTCTCCAGAATCTCGTGCGCGATACGCGTGAGCGCGCGATCCATCTCGTCTTGATCCATCAATGTGGATTTGATACGCATGACTGTCCTCCTTTCGGGCAGAAAAAAGCCCGCTGCCTGGATGACAGAAGGTTCACAAGAATTTGGCCCCGGCTCGCTGCTGCGACTGCGACCTGCCACTATATTGTCATCCTTCCAGCCTCACAGGACTGATTAAAGTCTGATTACTGTCCTCATCTTAGCGGAAACCGGCCGCGGATACAAGCACGATTACACTTTTTTGCCGAAGTTTTTTGCCGAAGGCGTCAAAAAATACATCCCGCTCTTCCGATCCTCATCTTCTACACATCTTAGATATGATATATATAATTAAGTGCGAAACTCGAAATTACTGTTTACTGTATGGGGTATTTATGACTGAGACTACCAATATCTATCTGACCAGGCACGCCTCAACCGAGCTTAATGCCCGGAAGATCATGCAAGGTGTGATCGACACAGAGCTATCGGAGGCCGGACGCCGGGAAGCCGCGCTTTTGGCCGCCAAGCTGGCCGAAATGAATTTGGACGCTATCTATACCTCTGATCTGAAACGGGCAGTCGCTACCGCGGATATTATCGCCGCTGCGCAAAAAAGCGAAGTACCTGTAATCCGCGATCGGCGCCTGCGGGAAATCAACAGCGGCAAATTCCAGGGGCGGACATATGAGGCCTGCAGAGAGCTGGATCCCTATAATTGGGAAATGGCGGCTCTAGACCCCCTGAACTATCATCCGCCGGGCGGTGAGCCGGGACTGCATATTCAGCAACGAATGCAATCCTTGCTGGACGAAATTGCGCAGAACCATCCGGGCGGCAATATTCTCCTGGTTTCACATGGTTTTAGCATCAAGGCTCTGACCTATCCCTATGTAAAGGAAAGCTATGCCGACCTTGCCGCAACCCGCAAACCCGGCCAGGTTTACCAAGTCCTGGACAATGCGGCGCTCTTGCATTTTCGCCACGATCCGAAAAAAGGCTTCACTTTAATCACCCGCAGCGCCCCCTGATTTACCACAGTATTCGGAACCATTTGCAATACTTATACCACTAGTAACAAGGGGATTGAGATTTCAATTGGGGATTTTTTAAAAAGATTTGACAATCTAAAATTCCGGTGGTATTCTGGTCGGGCGCCTTTCTGACGAGAGAGCGAACGGACCTTGAAAATTGAACAGTGAAAAAGAGGAGCGCTGGATAAACTTTGAAGTATACCAGGCAATACCAGATAGAGGAAAGACGGGCCGAATTGGCTCTCGAATTTAAAGATTTGAGAGTTTGATCCTGGCTCAGGATGAACGCAGGCGGCGTGCTTAACACATGCAAGTCGAACGGGGTTAATGAGGACAAAAGTATTCGTACCGATGTAATTATTAACTTAGTGGCGGACGGGTGAGTAACACGTGAGTAATCTACCTCAAGCAGGGGAATAACAGCGGGAAACCGTTGCTAATACCACATAGAGTGTCGAATAGGCATCTATACGACATAAAAGGAGAGATCCGGCCTGAGATGAGCTCGCGTCCGATTAGGTAGTTGGTGAGATAAGAGCCCACCAAGCCTGCGATCGGTAGCCGGACTGAGAGGTTGCTCGGCCACATTGGGACTGAGACACGGCCCAGACTCCTACGGGAGGCAGCAGTGGGGAATCTTGGGCAATGGGGGGAACCCTGAC
>JAAZGH010000182.1 GCA_012511325.1 Clostridiales bacterium
ATTATAAGACCTTCTTAATTTCAGCCTGCGGACATTCTAAGCTGACCCTACCGATCTTTCCACTTCGAAATTCTTGCAAAAATAAATTATTGAAACGGGGTAGATCCGGTTCCCCGCCACTGGCTAAACAATTTCTCTTAAGTGCAGCCTGTTGGAATAGTTCCCAAGCATTTATTTCACATAAGCTACATGCATTTTCAATTCTGATATTTATGCCAAATCTAGCTTTAATTAAATCGGGATAATTCACTGCAAGTTGGCGAAAGAGAGCAAAGGACACTTCCTCTATGGGCAAGATCTCGTCAGGAATCGCTCCGACTGCGGCTAGATTCCTTTTCATTTCAATAGTATCAAAGCGTGGAGGTAGTATTCCAGGCGTATCCAGAACCTCAAAATCAGTGCCACCCCTAATCCAGGTTAAATTCCGCGTAACACCGGGTTTATTGGAAGTACGGGCAGATTTTCTGCCAATCAGTCGATTAATTAAAGTAGATTTACCGGAATTCGGAATACCAACGATTACTATTCTAAGCGGAGAAACAATTTTGCCTTTTCGTCGCGCGATGGAGATATATTGCTGATTATAGTCAAGCAATTTTTGTCTCAGCTCCAAAAGATCATCATCAGAAAGTATATTCAAAGCCAACCAAATCGCATTGTCCGCAACTGCCTGCTCTAGCCATCTCTCGGTACAAAACGGGTCAGCCAGATCAGCCTTGCCCAAGATTGTCCAAACTGGTTTTCTCTTAAACATTTTGTCAAGATCAGGATGACGCGAAGAGTTCGGCACACGTGCGTCACAAACTTCCAAAATCAGTTCCGCACGTGTCAGATTTGACAACAATTCGCGCCTGGATTTTGCCATATGACCGGGAAACCAATTAATCTCTTTCAAAATAAATCTGCCTCAGTTCTTAACAGAGTTTAAAAAGCTCCGCAGAGCGGAGCCGATTAACAAAAACTATCTGCGAGTTGGTAATTTTTCTCTTACCTTAGCAGCTTTGCCGACACGATCCCTGAGATAATTAAGCTTAGCACGACGTACACGTCCTTTACGCACTACATCTATCTTACTGATTTTAGGAGAATGAACCGGCAACACGCGTTCAACACCTATGCCGTATGAAACCCTACGTATAGTCATCGTCTCGTTGACGCCACTGCCACGTCGACCAATTACCGTACCTTCAAAGATCTGAATACGCTCGCGTGTGCCTTCCTTGATCTTAAGATGGACGCGGACAAAGTCACCGATATCAACATCCTCGTGAGTATCTCTCAAAAAATCGCTTTCAACAGCTTTAACAATACTCATCTTGCGTTCCTCCTCTCCGACAGATGTTCTTACACGCAAATGCAGCGGACCATCCCATAAATAAACCAAAGAAAATGATATCAGATATTCTCTACCTATGCAAGCTTTGGTCTATAACTGCTCTTATATAGCTCTTATATAGCTCTTATAGTACTCCTATATTAATCAGTATTTGAGGATACGGGCACTGCCTGCCGCCAACTGCTATACCTTATCACTATAATTCAGGTCGCGGGGAGCAACGAGCAGGCATCGCGGAGTTGGGATTAAAACAATGGTTAATCTTGGCGCAAACAATGTGCAGTTAAATTGCCTGCATAAACATAACTAGCATCAATTATTCTGGCAACAATACGAATTCATCGCAAAAACGATTGCCACTCTATGGTTTTGTTGATAAACTCAAGAAAATATCTTGCGATAGATTTAGCTGGATAAATCTAGGAGGGCAGAGTATGTCATCAAAGCGAGCCAGAAAAGCTTATAACCGCGTAAGGGGTCAAGTGATGTGTTGTAGTCAGGGCACGTCATCAAAGCGAGCTCGAAAAGCTGCCTTCGGGCTTGGAGTGTTTTTGCATCTGCTTGTCCTGTTTCCGAAATTCACTCGGGTTGACAAGAAAAAAGAAGGTCATGTTTTGACTCGTAGCAGGTCTGTTACCGGCAGTGACTCCAGCAATGCGGGGAAAAAGAATAGGCCTGTAGCCCGCCGGGCTGCTGGTTACGCACGCTTTGAGGTACAGGAGTGATTTGATATGAATCGCCTTAGTGATATGTTGATAAAAATACAGCTTATTACCGCAAAACGAGGGTCACAGGTACAGACCTGCTACTTATAAGTACAAATAAGCCGGCATAGATTAAACATAACGCTTGCTATTTTACAATGAAATCAAATTCTACTTCTAAGAAATTCTTCCAGTTCATCGATGTATAAAGGCTTTGAAAAATAAAATCCTTGTATTTCATCACAGCCCAACTTCTTCAAAAAATCCACCTGATTCTTTGTTTCAACACCTTCAACGGTAGTGTGGGCTTTGAAGGCTTTAGCTAGCGAAATAACCGTTTCGGTCACAATGGATTTTCTCCTGTCCGAATCGATATTGGCTGTAATGCTTTTATCTATTTTTATTCTGTCAAATGGTATAGCTTCCAATCGATGCAATGATGAATATCCCTTGCCGAAATCGTCGATGGCAACACTTACTCCTAACATCTTCAATTTTGATATTTTTTCCGCTATGTCCGATAAATTCTCGGACAATGCGCTTTCTGTGATCTCTAATTCGACATATTGTGGGTCTACTTGACTTTCTTCTATAATTCTTGAAACACCATCTACAAAATCATGCTTTTTGAACTGTACGCCTGAAACATTTACAGAAAAGCGAATAGGCAGGAATCCCTTCATTATGAGCCCCTGATGTGTAATTACCGTCTGTTTGAGTACCCAGTAGCCTACATCGTAAATCAACCCTGTGGTTTCAAGTATGGGAATAAATCTACTAGGCTTAACTATTGTGTCGTTCTCAGAGGTCAATCTGAGTAAGGCTTCAACCCCGACAACCTTTTCCGTGACAATATTGATTTGAGGCTGAAATTGCAAATAGAATTCATTATTTTGTAATGATCTGTAAAGTCTGTTAGTGAGTAAGGTTGTTTCGGCAATATGTTTTTTTATTTGCGGAGTAAAAAAACAATCCTCGCATCAGAATTTTCGGCCTCATTCCCTGCTAATTCAGCTGCTTCCAAAAGAGTATCCACATCTTCTCCATCTTGTGGATACAATGATATGCCAATATTTATAATGACAAATAAAGCTTCTATTCCTGTCTCAGTCGATACCGGCTGGGAAAAAATGCCAATCACTTTCTCTGCCCTATTCCATATATCATCACTATTGTCACGGTAAGGCAGAACAACAATAAATTCTTTTCCGGCTGTCCTTGAAATAATGATACAGTCCTCAAACTCATCTTTGAGGATTGACGCCGATTTTAGTATTACCTGTTCTCCTACAGCATAGCCGAAGGTATCATTAATCGTCTTTAAATTTTCTACCTCAATATCTAAAATTGCTATTCCCTCTGATTTCTGGCTGTTGTTCAGTACTGATTCCAGGGTTTTAGTAAGCATATTCATATTGGGCATTTTTGTAGTCACATCAATGTAAGCGGATTCATACAACCTTTCTTCGTACAGAAGCTTTTTCTTTGCATCAGCCAGAGCATTCGTCAAAATTTTTAAGATAGATAATCGATTAGCCCAGGTGTTCATATCAGCGCGGTCACGATATTCAACAACGAGAACTCCATATACTCTCTCATCAAGTATCGCAGGTAATGCGGCAAAAGAATTGATTCCCTTTGACATAAAGTAGTTTCTTGCGCCCTCATGTTTGCGAATAGAAATACCTGAGACATCATCACATACTATAGGCTGTTGATTAGTGATCAGAGTTTCGTGTGTGGACAAACAGGCTTGCTCGATTC
>JAAZGH010000183.1 GCA_012511325.1 Clostridiales bacterium
ATATTGAGGCGGATTGTCCGCTATAATGGTGCTGAGAGTGTGAAAGATAGAAAAAGCAAGGCGACGGCAAGATAAAGGCAAAACCTATGAGCGGGAAGACCAGACTGTTAATAGTAGAAGACGATGTCTTTTTGCAGGACGGCTTGCGGGATTTACTGACCAGAGAGGATTATGAGGTTCTGCTGGCCGGCAGCCTCAGTGAGGCGCGCCTTGGCTTGGCGGAGGGGGATCCTCATCTGGTCATACTTGATGTCGGGCTGCCGGATGGGAACGGCTTTGCCTTTTGCCAGGAGATCAGGGAGCAGGGCTATGAATTGCCGGTGCTGTTTCTGACAGCCCGGGATGAGGAATACGAGCTGGTGCGGGGGCTGAATGCCGGTGGCGACGACTATCTGTGCAAGCCTTTTCGGGCGCTGGAGCTGCTGTCCCGTATCAAGGCCTTGCTCCGCAGGGCGGGGAGCATGTATCAGGTTGCAACCCGGGAGGGTTTAATTTATTCGCGTTTGCAATATTCCGTGGCCGGCAAATGTGTGCAGTTGACGCCGACGGAATTCGCTCTGCTGGAGAAATTTCTGCAAAACAGGGGCCAGATTCTGACCCGCGAACAGCTGCTGGCATCTATCTGGGATCATGAGGGTCAGTTTATCGATGACAATACCCTGTCCGTCCATATTTCCAGGCTCCGGGATAAGATCGGCCGCGAGTCCATAGAGACCGTGCGCGGCATCGGTTATCGCTGGCGGGGTATCTGAATGGAATGGGCATTGGGCATAGCTCTGATCCTGGGGGCGACTTTTTTGTTTCTATTCCTGCGGGAGCGCTGCAGGCACCGCAAATTGTGCCGGCTGCACGAACAGCTGGCCAGCTATGTTGAGCAGTTTTTGGCGGAGCCGATACAGACCAATTTTTCATTAAATGACGACGAAGGCGCCAAACTGCACAATTGCATTGCCAGGCTGCAGGAGGAGATTATCCTCAGCAGAAGCCGCCTGCAGAAAGAGCGCCGGCGCAACCATCATTTTATCGCCGATATTTCACATCAGCTGAAGACACCGCTGGCTTCCTTGCGACTGTATTCTGATCTGGCCGCTGCCGCTACCGATGGCGCTTCTGCTGCTGACTACAGCAGTAAAATGATACTGCTGATTGAGCGTATGGAGAAGCTGGTCTATCAGCTGCTGCGTTTGGAAAAACTCAGGGCCGGAGCTTATGAGCTCAATTATGTTGAAGTCGATGTTAGGAAGCTGATTGAAGAGCAATGGCATGAACTGCTGCCGATGTACCCGGAATATCGGCTGGTCATTCAGGGAGACTTGCGTTTGCGTCTGGATCCGTTCTGGATGCAGGAGGCTTTCCACAATATTCTCAAAAATTCCTGTGAGCAAAAGGCGGAGAAATCGGAGATTCTGGTCAGCCTCAGTCAATCGACGTCGCTGGCGCATCTGGTGTTTGAAGATTATGGCGGTGGCGTCGATACCTTTGATGTGTCTGAGTTATTTGACCGCTTCAGCCGTTCGGATGCTACAGCGGATACAAAAAAGAGCGGTCTGGGGCTGGCCATTACCAAAGCGATTGTGGAAAGCCATCATGGCAGTATCTTTGCGGAAAATACCAAAGAGGGACTGAGAATTTCTCTCTATCTGCCGATTCATGTAGGATACAGATCGTATTAGCTGTATTCTCACCGCTTCTGGTCGGCGCACAAGTCGGCACAGCTTATATTAGCCGTCCCATGTGGCTTGCGCTGCTTATCTTGCGAAAATGTAAGACTATTTACATTCATATGTAAGTTGGGTCTATTAGAGTGGACATATATGCGGCAGGGGGTATTGCTATATGTCCATTTTGCGTTGTGAGACTTTGACAAAAGAGTATCAAACCGGAGAGACTAAAGTTCTGGCTATCGATAATATCTCAACAGCCTTTGAGCGAGGGGAATTTTGCGCGATTACCGGCGCTTCGGGCTCCGGAAAATCGACACTCATCCATATGCTGGGCGGCCTGGAATATCCGACTTCGGGCCAGGTATTTTATCAGCAGGAAGATTTATTCAACTACTCCGATGACCAATTGTCAGTGTTGCGGCGGCGCAGATTCGGCTTTGTCTTTCAGGCTTATAATCTGGTACAGGAGCTGACGGCGTTGGAAAATATGCTCCTGCCTGTCATGCTGGACAAGCAGAAGCCGGAGGATGACTATCTGAAAAAGATTATTGATGTTCTGGGCCTGGAAGACCGCCTGAGCCATCTGCCCAGCGCTCTCTCCGGCGGCGAACAACAGAGAGTAGCTATCGCCAGGGCGCTGATAAATAAACCGGCGATTGTCTTCGCCGATGAACCTACCGGAAATTTGGATGCTCATAGCGGTCGTGAGGTGTTGTCTTTATTGAAATATGCCAGTACCGAATTAGGCGTAACTCTGATTTTGGTCACTCACGATCTCAATATCGCCGAGCAGGCGGAACGTATCATTCAACTTGAGGACGGCAGAATCCAGCGAGATAGCAAAGAAGCCGTCGGGGGGTGATACTGATGAAGAAGAACCCCAACTACAACTTGAAGATCTCCCAAATACTGAAGAATAATCTCAAAACCCGTAAGAGCCAATATCTGTCACTGATTATAGGCATTATCCTGACCGTGACTTTTATTGCAGCTCTGGCTTTACTTGCAGGCAGCATTTACAGTTCGGCTAAAGAATATTTCTATTCCATATTCAGCAAGGCGGATTTCATTTTTGTTGATACCGCGGAGTCTGAAGTTCAAGAATTTGTCCGAGACGGCATAGTTACTGACTATGGAGTGGCCAGAGTTATCGGCTATGTTCAGCCGGATGAGCATGTGTCTGGCTTCTATAATGGTCCATATGCAGTAGCCAGCCTCGACGC
>JAAZGH010000184.1 GCA_012511325.1 Clostridiales bacterium
CAGCCTATCCTTATAGGTTCCCGGTTCACCCTCATCAGCATTGCAGATAACATACTTTTGATCGGCTTCGACATTATAGGCAAAAGACCATTTCTGCCCGCAGATAAAGGAAGCGCCTCCTCTTCCCCTGAGATTTGATTTTTTCACCTGGTCGATCAGTTCCGCCCTGTCCATGGTCAAAGCTTTTTTCAGTGCTTCATAACCGCCCCGGGAAATATAATCTTCGATCTGATTGGGATCGATTTTTCCATAGTTGCGTAATGCAATCCGCATTTCTACAGCCATAATTGCTCCTTTCAATTACTGTCTGATAGCCTCAAGGCACCAACACAGTATGCTTATCTGTATTCAGCTAAAATAGCGGGAACAGAAGTGGGCGTTACGTTCAGATAGGGTTTCCTGTTGATAGTCAGCACCGGGGTAGCCTGGCATTGGCCAACACATTGGGCAAACTCCAGAGCAAAGTTTCCGTCCGGAGTGCTTTCGCCCATCTTAATTCCGAGTTCTTTCTCCAACGCTGCAACTACATCAGCAGCCCCATCAATGTGGCAGGGGGCACTCTCACAGATCCGAATCACATTCTTGCCACGTTTCCTGATAGAAAACATGGAGTAAAAAGTTGCCACACCAAAGGCTTCTGCTGCAGGTACACCAAAACAATCTGCTGCTGCAATTATCGCTTCTTCCGGCAAATAAGAACATTCATCCTGGATTGCGTGGAAAGCTTCGAGCAAATTGCTGGGAGAATCTGCATAGTCCTGAAGGATTTCTTTATAATCCATATTCAAACCTCCTTTCATATCTATCGGCAATAAATTTTGATAATAAATACGACAATATAATATTTACACGCACTCTCATCAATTATAACCTGTGCAATAGACAATGATAATTGTTTAATTTGCAGAATTAAATTGTCATTTTGTCTTATAATTGGCAGATTTACGGTTTTTATTGTTGAGTATGGTAGCCGCTGCAATACACGAATTAAATGTTGATTTTCAGTCCCGGCTGCGGACTACTGGGCAATAACGGATAGAAAGGAAATAATTAGTCGTATACTAAAAAGCCGGGAGGATATCCCGGCATAAATATCATGTTCGGCGGTAATTCAAATGACTGTTATTCGTGCTGCCGGCCGGTTACGGCCAATCTCAATCAGTGACCCGTATTATCGGACCCAACGAAAGATATTATTCCGTCAACCAGCTGGTTACGACCAGATCATCGCGCAGGATCCGGACATCTCCGGTAGGTATAATTACTTCGTCCTCTCGCTTCAGCAGGATAATTCTTTCTTGAGCATGCAATTTGAGGTCTCTGATCAGGCGACCCTCAAAACGATCACCGACTTCCACGGTTTGCTCACTGAGAGTGATATGCTCGCTCTCATCGTCATAATGCAGAGCACTTAAGACCAGGCGGTCACCCTCCTCAATCACGGTCTTACCGCTGGGCAGAAATTGCTTCTTTCCCCGCTCAACAATGACGACCCTAATATCTCTGGGTAGAAAAATATCCTGAAGCCTCTGCTTAATCCAAGGGTGATCGGGATAGATATCAGTAATTACGAAATGTACATTTCGCGCTTCTTCATAATCAGTAAAGGTTTTCAGGATATCGCCCTCAGGATCGTACATCCTTGTTTTGATCGCTACCATAGGCATCAGGCCACCCTGGATAGCCAGCGACAGCAGTACCACCGTAAAAACAATATGAAATAGATCATATTGCAATTCAACTGCGCTGACAGCCACAATGGCGAACACGATACTGGCGGCTCCCCTGATTCCGGCCCAGGATATTACCAGCTTCTGAGGCAGTGAGGAGCTCCGCATCGGAAGCATCAGACCGAAAACACTGACCGGCCTGGAGACCATGGTCATAAACAGCATGACCAGCAAAGCAGCCGGGAAAACCTCGACAATGCTGTGCAAGTCCGACAACAATCCTAAGACGAAGAAGATCAGGATCTGAGCCATCATATTGATACCGTCAAAAAAGGCTACAAGATCTCTTTTGGACTGGAATTCCTGATTTCCTAATATGATAC
>JAAZGH010000258.1 GCA_012511325.1 Clostridiales bacterium
ACCCTGATCGGTGAATATCTATTCAATTATCATCCGGATTTTGCCGGTTTACCTCGCTATTATGATCGCACGTATCCTTATTCTCTTGAAGGTGGAGATATTCTGGTTCTAAATGAGCATGTTCTGGCTGTCGGCATCAGTGAAAGAACAAAAATCCAAGCGATTGAATTGCTGGCGGAAAATCTGCTCAATGAAGAAACCGGCTATCAATATATCCTGGCGATAAAAATCCCGGTCAAGCGAGCTTTCATGCACCTTGATACAGTTTTTACAATGATTGACAGCGATGTTTTCACAATTCATCCCGAGATCGAAGATACGCTGGAAATTTATGAGCTGTTCAGACAAGGCAAGGAGATCAGATCCCGGCTCAAGCAGGGCGAATTGTCACGAATCCTGGCAGACTACCTGGCGGTCGATCGGGTCAAGCTGATCCAATGTGGCGGCGGCGATCCGATCGATGCCCAGCGCGAGCAATGGAACGATGGTTCGAATACCTTGGCGATCGCTCCGGGGAAGGTTATCGTTTATAGCAGGAATCATGTGACCAATCGTATTTTGGAAGAAGCCGGCATCAAGCTGCTGCGTACTTCTTCCAGCGAATTATCCCGTGGCCGAGGCGGTCCGCGCTGTATGTCGATGCCGATCCGGCGTGACTAATCCGCCCTTTATTTTCTACCCTGTCTTTGTTATTATAACTAGTGGCAATCTCTTGATGCCACGCAGCTAATGCCTTTTTGCGAGCAAATGGGCATCTTGTTGTGCCAATGAACGGGACTGTGACGGGTATAATATCCGGTAATCTTGTGTAGGCTGACAGTGCGTAAAGCTTGTAATTGAAGCGGAGAAAACCTTACTGACAGCTGGATATTGTCTGTAACAGTATGGTAATATAGAAAGGTATGAGAAGATATTATTTTGCAGTCACTTTGACTGAAGATGTTTAAGTGAAAAGACTGCTTGAGTAAAGGTAGATATATCTGATTCCATATAGATATTAAATTAACAAAAAAAGCATAAGGAGGAACATTATGCAAGAAATCAGAGTTGGACTTTGGGGCTTCGGCGCCATGGGCAGCGGCATCGCTAAGATGATCGCTTCCAAGAAAGGTATCGTCATTACAGGTGTCTGTGACAAATGGGACAAGATTGTCGGCAAAGATATGTATGAGCTGCTTGATCTCGAGAGAGGAAATCGTCCTGAGGTCAAGATCACAGCTGATGAAAACGAAGTTTTCTATCCCGGCAGCTGTGATCTTGCCGTTCTGGCTACGGATAGCTTCGTCAAGGCACAGATGGACAAACTGGTTCACTGCATTGAGTGTGGCATTAATGTGATTTCTACCGCTGAAGAAATGGCCTGGCCCCAGGCTCAATTCCCTGCGGAAGCCAAAGAGCTTGATGTTCTCGCTAAGAAGCATGGCGTTACTGTCTTGGGCACTGGTATTAACCCGGGTTTCGTGCTCGACTATCTCATACTTGCACTGACAGGAACATGCGAACAAGTTCTGTCGATTGAGGCAGCTCGTGTCAATGACCTGGCACCTTTCGGCGTCGCCGTCATGCATGAGCAGGGCGTTGGTATCACTATGGCCGAGTTTGAGCGCCGCTTGGCAATTGATGATCTGGCCGGACACGTCGGTTTCCCCGAGTCCGTCGGCATGATCGCGGCAGGAATGGGAGTAGAGATCGCCGAGCAGGAGATCACCAAGGATCCCATCATCACTGAGGTTGATCGTAAATCCAAATACGGCGAAGCCAAAACAGGTAATCTGGCCGGTATCCGCCAGCAGATCTTTGCTCGCAAGCCCAATGGCGAAACCTTTATCCATTTGGATCACCCGCAGCAGATTTGCCCGGAAGATGCCAATACAGACACTGGAGACTATATCACCATTCATACCGGCGATTATGACATGAATATGCAGATTAAGCCTGAAACACCGGGCGGAATCGGCACCATTGCCATGGTCGTCAATATGATTCCCCAGACCCTGACTGCCGCTCCCGGTCTCAAGACCATGCTGGATCTGCCGGTGCCGCGCTGCATTATGGGCGACTTCCGCGATCAGCTCGTAACCGACCGTTTTGCAGGCTACGGCTTCAAAAAAGGCGACTATGTGGTAGTTGAAGTTGAGATCCTGACACCTGACGAGAGAGCGCCTCAGGTACCGGACGACACCAAGGAAGTTTCTTTCATCGCCCTGTACAAAGGTTATCTCCAGGACGAGTCAGCCAATGCTGGTGATGAAGTCACAGTTAAAACAGTTATCGGACGCGAAGTTAAGGGTATCCTGACCACTCGTGACGTTTCCCCGACCCATACCTACGGCAAGGTAGTACCTGAGCTGATGAAGGCTCACGAAGATGTACGGGAATTTGTAGTTGAAGGAGAAGAATAAATGCCAGGAAAAGATATGTCGTATGCAGCAGTAATGGGCCGTCGTTCCGAAATCATGTTGAGTGCTGTCGGTATCGACTATGATAAGTATGAGCTGGAAGGTGTAGCTTTTGATTATGAGAAGATGATGTCTGATGTCGGCTATTCCATGGACGAAGTTAGGGCCATTCAGAAGAGCATGGACGTTGGCAATACACCGCTATTGGAGCTCAAGAACTTCTCAGCTCTTGCCGCTAAAATTGGTGGTCCGGGCAAGGGAGCCCGTATCTTTGTCAAAGACGAAGCAGGGAATCCCTCAGGCAGCTTTAAAGCTCGTCGTGCCGCTCTGGCAGTCCATGAAGCCAAAAAACTGGGCTACAAGGGTGTTATCGCAGCTACCAGCGGCAACTACGGTGCAGCCGTCGCCTGTATGGCTGCCAAGCTTGGCTTGAAATGCATCATCGTTCAGGAATGCTATGACAGCAAATTTGTCGGTCAGCCGGAGATTCTGGAGAAGCAGCGTGCCTGTGAAGCACTGGGTGCTGAAGTCGTACAGATGACAGTCGGACCGGAGCTTTTCTACGAAGACCTGCGTCTGCTGGAAGTCACCGGCTTCTACAATGCCTCGCTCTATGTACCGGCAGCAATCACTGGCGTCGAGACATTGGGATATGAGATCGTTGAGCAGACCCGTGCCCTCCTTGGCAAGGATCCTGATTATGTTCTCGTCACCAATGCCGGCGGGGGCAATCTCACAGGTACCGCCAGAGGCGTGAAGAAGGCCGGTGCCAAAGACACCAAGATCTATGCTGTCTCGGTTGACCTCTCCGGTCTGCACATGGCTTCTGACGGAGACTTTAACCGCAAGTCCTTTACAACCGGTCATACCGGCTTCGGAATCCCGTTCACTACTCTGCCCGACAGATGTGACGTGCCGCGCAATGCTGCTCGTCCTTTGCGCTATATTGACGAGTATCTGCTGGTCAAGCAGGGCGAAGTTTTCTATGTGACGGAAATGCTGGCAGCTCTCGAGGGTATCGAGAGAGGACCCGCAGGTAACACATCACTGGCAGCAGCAGTGGCACTGGCGTCCACACTGCCCAAGGATAATGTTATCGTCGTTCAGGAGACCGAATACACCGGCGCCGGCAAGCATCCGATGCCTCAGCTGACCTTTGCCAGACAGAACGGTGTTGAGATCAAATTTGGCGATCCGGATGATGATGTCCCGGGCAAAAACATCATCCTGCCCTCTGATCCCTCAAAGATTAAGCTGCGTTTCAACGATATGAAGCGTCTGCGCCTGTCCAATCTGAAAAATATTGCTAAGGAAGACAGAGAGTATTCTGCTGTTGAGCTGCAATATATGGCAGACGAAACCGGCGTAACTGTCGATGAGGTCAAAGAACTATTGGCAGAACTGAAGAAATAATCGATTGAGCCTGAGAAGGAAGCAGCCCGGACTACCGGGCTTCTTCCTGTCTTAGGTCAATTACATATGAGACAAGGAGGAACAAATGGCAGAAAGAAAGAGTTTTGAAGAACGTCGCGCACATCTTGCCGATAAGACAGATGAGGAACTCTTCCAGTATTTCTGGGAACTGACCGATCGAATTGTGGCCCCGATGCTTCAAGAGGGCCGCGAGAATACTACTCCGGCAGTTGAGCGCAGCATTCTCCTGCGCATGGGCTTTTCCAGTCTGGAGGCTGGTCCGATTGTTAATGGCGTAATGGAGCGCGGCCTAATGGGCAAAGGTGCCGGCAATGTAGTTTGGAGATTGAGCAAAAAACTGAATCTGCCCTATCGCGAAGTTGGCGTAGGACTGGCCAATGGCAAGTATTGGGAAGAGGTTGATGGTCTGTTTGAGGAGGTGGCACAATGAGTACAAGTAAAAAAGATCCACGCGCCAGAGAGACCAATATCAAGCTCGATATCAATAAGAAAATTGATCTGAGAGAGATTCTCGATGGTCTGGAGAACTATCATTCACCGCGTCGTCCGTGGCATTGGCGTGAAAACCGCAATGTCGAAAGAAAGATCGGTGATTTTGTTTATCTGGAGACTTCGGACTCCCTGAAAAATTCAGTACCGCTGCCCGGAAGCCGTGGCTTTGGTTATATCGATCCGCAGCCGGACTGTGTTATCACCACTGAAATCGCTTCCGGCCGCTTTGAAGACGATATCCGTCGTATGCGTATGTGTGCCTGGCAGGGCGCCGACCATATCATGGTCATTCGTACCGCCGGTCAGTCGCATATTGACTCATTGCTGGAGGGTACGACTCAGGGTATCGGCGGTATCGCCGTAACTCGTAAACAGTGCCGTGCTACCAGAAGAGCTCTCGATCTGATTGAAGACGAAGTTGGCCGTCCGATCAACTTCCATTCATATGTTTCCGGTGTGGCCGGTCCCGATATCGCAGTCATGTTTGTCGAAGAAGGTGTATCCGGTGTCCACCAGGATCCGCAGTACAACGTGCTCTATCGAAATATCAATATGCGCCGCAGCTTTATTGATGCTTGCGAAAGCAAGAAAGTCCTGGCCTACGGTGGTATGTTGCAGATTGACGGTGCCCATAATGCCAACGCTACTGCGATGGAAGCCTGGAAAGTCATGCCTGAACTGATGGTTCAGCATGCTATCAATACCGCTTTCTCCGTCAAGTGCGGCATCAAGCCCGAGAATATTGCTCTGTCGAGTGTTCCGCCTACAGCGCCGCCAGCGCCTTGTATGCGCCTTGACCTGCCTTATGCGGTTGCACTGCGTGACTTCTTCCGCAACTATAAGATTCGTGCTCAGCAGAATACCAAATATATGGAGTCTGAAACACGTGAAGCTTCAGTAACCCATACCCTGAACATGATGATCTCACGTCTGACTTCCGCGGATATTCAGTCCACCATCACACCGGACGAAGGCCGTAACGTACCCTGGCATTACTTCAACGCCAATGCAGTCAATACTGCCCGTCAGGCTTTGAACGGTATGGACGGACTGCGCACCATGGTTAAGATCGACCGTGACGGTCCGCTGGGAGATACAGTCAGAGAGCTCAAGGAGAGAGCAATTCTCTTCATGGAGGAGATTCTGGAAGTCGGCGGCTATTATGATGCTGTTGAGCAGGGCTTCTTCGTTGACTCCGGCGAGTATCCTGAGCGCAATAATGATGGTATCGCCCGTGATCTGGATGGCGGTATCGGTGTCGGAGCTGTATATAAGCGCGATCCGGATTACTTTGCACCTGTCAGCGCCCATTACGGCTACAATAATGTACCGGCTGAGTTTGATTGCCCCAGCGATGCTATCGGCGGCGACACTTTCCAAGACCCGACTAAGATTCAGTTCATCGACGAGCTGGATGAGAATGACAATGTCAATGTCAGACTGGATGAACTCTCCAAATACGATGAGCATCCCAATCTGATCCGTCCGGAAGTTGAATTCCGTTCCGACGGTGTCATTGTTCTTACTCTCTTGCTTCCGACTGATGAGCGTCGTGCTGAATTTGCGGCGATCGCTCTGGGTGAAAAGCTGGGTCTGAAGGATTGTACCGTTATTCACAAGCAGGTCATGCATCCGGCAGAGGGAACCTATATTGAGATGAAGGGTATCGTTGACTTCGATATCGATCTCGATACACTGGTCATTCCCGAGAAGATCGAGACTCTGTCTGAAAAGGAAATCCGTGAAGACATTCATGAAAAACCGATGACCGTTGTAGCAGCTACAGTTGGCGAAGACGAGCATTCCGTCGGATTGAAAGAAATTCTGGACATCAAGCATGGCGGCATTGAGGGCTTTGGTATCAAGTACCATTACCTCGGCACTTCGGTACCAGTTGAGAAATTGGTAGACGCGGCGATCGAAACCAATGCCGATGCTATTTTACAGTCCACAATTATTTCACATAATGATATCCACTACGAAAACATGAAGAAGCTCCATGATACTTGTGTTGAGAAGGGAATCAGAGATAAGATTATCCTGGCTTGCGGCGGCACTCAGGTTACGAACGAAGAGGCTGTCAAAACCGGGGTTGACGTCGGATTTGGCCGTGGTTCGCATGGTATTGATGTGGCCAGCTTCCTGGTGAAGAAACGTAGAGAAATGAGTGAATAAATGAAAGTTGATGTTCTGGTTGCCGAGATCGGCAGTACCACGACAGCAGTCAACGCATTTACCGGACTTGAGAGCGCTAACCCTGCCCTGATCGGGCAGGGTGTAGCGCCTACTTCTGTTGAATCCGGTGATGTTACTGTTGGATTGAAACAAGCGATCGCTGATCTGAAAACACAGCTCGGAACCGATGAGCTGAGCTGGGAGCATATGTTTGCCTCCAGTTCCGCCGCCGGCGGCTTATCAATGACAGTACACGGCCTGGTCTATGATATGACCGTCAGAGCCGCCAGAGAAGCTGCCCTGGGGTCAGGTGCGGTCCTGAGACATGTCACGGCCGGCAAGCTGCGCAGAACGGATATCGCCAGAATTCAACAGATATCACCCAATATAATCCTGGTCGCCGGTGGGGTTGACTATGGCGAGCGCGATACCGCCCTCTACAATTTTGAGATGATAGCCGCCAATGTTCCCGGTATCCCGATAATCTATGCCGGCAATATTGAGAACCATGATGAAATCGCCCTGATTG
>JAAZGH010000185.1 GCA_012511325.1 Clostridiales bacterium
CCTCAGGGGTTAGTTTGTCCAGAGCGGGCGGCAGCTGATAAGGGTGTGCCGGCAGGATCTCCCGCACCCGGTTAATGCTGTGATCGACATGAATGATGGCATTATGGATATTGCCCGCCGCATTGAGCAGGATAAGATTGGTGCGGCGGTTGATCAGTTCGGCGATCAGGCATTTCTCTACGCGGTCATGGTATTCATCCAGTGCCTGAAAGTGCAGGCGGAAGATGCGCTCGTAAGGTGGTGTGTCGATGGCAGTCAGGGTAGCCCCTTGCAGATATTTGCGCAGCATCATGCAAAACGAAGGCGCTATCTGAGGGTTCGGCTGATCGGGACGTCCCGGATAGATGGCCGGCAGGGAGGGATTGGCGCTGATCGTCAACTGTTCCTGCCTGTGTCCGTCGTAGAATGTGAGCACGATCGTATAGCGGTCCGGCTGCATAATCCGGTCGACGCGCGAGCCGGCCAGTCTGCGATCCAGTTCCTCACTTAATGCTGTGGCGGTAATCCCGTCTAAGGCCATCTTTCCCTCGTCCCTGTTGAGCCAACTCGGAGCTGCTGCGGGAAATACAGATTCGCTATATCTTTCCCTCGTCCCTGTTGAGTCAACAATCAATATGCCTGCAAGCAGCTCTGTTTTCTGTTTAGTTACAAATGCTTCTCCGGATCGGTTCTTGCAGTTGTGTCCGTGACAGATTCCGCTTCTTGGTTCTGATCTGATCTTTTTGTATAATATCATATGAACGGTGAGGTGATCTGATGGCGAAAAAAATGGATGATAATTATGGCTTTCATGCCTATAGTGATGAGCATCTGCTCAAGAGAATCTGGCAAGTCGGTATCGGTCGCTTTTTCCTGCTGGTCGTCGGCTGTATACTCTTAATTCTCCTCAATCTGCTCATATCTCTGAACAAGGTCAAAGTTTTTCTGACTCTGATCGGGATTGAAGTTTTGCTGGCTTTTGTGGGCGGCTGGATCTACTTTTTCATCCGTCTGAGGTCTGATTGACGATAAAGAGCATTTGTCTCCAAATTTAAATTAGTTCTTGACAAGCTTGTTCATCGCTGATAAACTACAGTTAGTTTATTAACAATGAACAGCATGGGAGGACTACTCTATGGCTGATTTAACATTGGGTATAGTTGAAGCCCGCTTCGCCGATATTATCTGGGAGCACGAGCCGATCGGCTCACGTCAGTTGGCTGATATTTGCAGCAGAGAACTGAACTGGAAAAGACCTACGACCTATAATGTCCTGCGCAAACTGGCGGAAAAGGGTATTTTTCAGAATCGGGACGGCATTGTTACTTCGCTCCTTTCCCGGGAAGAATTTTACGGCAAGCAGGGCGAGCGCTTTGTTGATGAGGCCTTTGACGGCTCACTGCCGGCTTTTATTGCCGCTTTTACTCAGCAGAAGACTCTGACCGCCGCAGAGATTGCTGAGATTCGGGCCATGATTGACGCGGCGGAGGACTGATCATGAGCAATTTGTTTATCCGCCTCTTTAATATGAGCGTCACTGCCGGCTGGTTGATTTTGGCCATCTTGCTCTTGCGTCTGTTTTTTCAGAAGGCGCCGAAGGCGATAAGAATAGTTTTGTGGTCTTTGGCCGGTCTCCGTTTGATTCTGCCGTTCAGCCTGGAGAGTGTTCTCAGTCTGATTCCGAGCGCGCGGACAGTATCGCTGCAGCCGGCGCCGGGATTGGTACCCGCCGTACCGGCAAGTCCTGCGCTCACTTTCACCACGGAAGTGGCGGCCAGACCCGTAATTGACAGTGGCTTCCCTTTCATCAATCAAGCTGTCAATCCGGCGCTCTCCAAAGTGCAGACAATAGAGACGGGTGTTGATCCTGTCCGGAGACTTTTATCCGTTCTGACTGTGATCTGGCTCATAGGCGTTGCGGTTTTACTGGTCTATGCGCTGCTGGCCTATATCCGTTTGCGCCGCAAGGTCAGTCCGGCGCTTAAATTGCAAGACAATATCTGGATCTCCGACTATGCGGATACGCCTTTCATCCTGGGCTTGATCAAGCCGCGCATCTTCCTGCCTTCCGGCCTGGCTGCGGAACAGCTGCCTTATGTGGTAGCCCACGAGCGGGCGCATCTGGCGCGCAAAGATCATTTATGGAAACCTCTGGGTTTTGTTTTACTTGCGGTCTACTGGTTCAATCCTCTGATCTGGGTTGCCTATTATCTGTTTTGCCGGGACATCGAGCTGGCCTGTGATGAACGGGTTATCCGCTCCATGACCGCCTCGGATAAGATCGCCTATTCGGAGGCCCTGCTGAAGAACAGTGTCGCGAGACGGAGCATTATGGCCTGTCCTCTGGCCTTCGGGGCCGTGAGTGTCAAAGAGAGAGTCCGCTCGATTCTGAATTATAAGAAGCCGGCTTTCTGGGTCATTGTCGCCGCCATTGCGGTTGCCGTCGTTCTGGCAGTCTGTTTTCTCACCGATCCCAGGAAAGAGAGGGGAGACGACCCTTCGGCGTCTTCGCCGGCAGAGCATGAGCCAACGCAGTTGACCGGGACCGGGGAAACAACCGATTTAACCGGCGATGATTTGCTTCCGGAGCTTGGGGCGCCGGCGCTGAAAGCAGGAGAGATCTATCATTCAGCGCGTCGGGTCTATCAGAATCCACTGAGCAGTTCTTACAGTGAAGATAGCGGATATGAGTACGCTATTATGGAGGATAGTATTGTTGTCCGGGACAAGGGGTCTGATATTGTCCGGGCTGTGATCACGATTCCGGACTGGGAATGGCAGGAGTTTCACTATACCAGGGAGGAGTGGAGCAGTGCGGAATACAATGCCGCCGTATTTAAGGAGTTTCCCGATACCGAGGAGGAGCGGGACAGTGTGAAATACGATGTTGTTGTCTTTGAGCCATTCCCCAATACCAAGGCGAAGTGGGGCAAACTATTCTTGCCTCACGGCCTCTTTCAAGAGCTGGAACTGTCCAGGTACCGGGATAAGCTATATTTAGCCCAGGATATAGCTCCGAATCAGGTTGATTACCATGTTCTCAGCATGGATGGTGAGCTGTGGTTGATGTCAATTAAGGATATTCCCAGGATGGGGAGACAAATCTGGGATATTTACGCTTTGCAGAAAGCCGGGTCTGCCGATATCAGGGCAGAAGTGCCATTAATACAAGTTGTTACTCCCGCTTATCAGGGCAAGATAGATAGGAAAATGGAAAGACTGATCCATTCCTATATCACTGATTTGTATCAGAATAAAGAGCTCGGCACTGCTGTTGATTTGAGCAAATATATTGCGGGTGAGTCTCTGGCAAGTTACCTGGAAAAACTGATTAGTCAGCAGTATCAGTACATTACAAGGATTGGTTTCCAAAGATACAACTATCTGCTCGGCATTGAGATCCTGGAGGTTGAGGAGCTGGCGGAGGATACTACTTTTGTTAAGTTGGCCGTATCTTTAAGTTACAATAGTTTAGGCCTGGATAATTATATGTCAGTCGGCGATATCGTGAATTTGATCGTGTCTGAACAGCAGGGCGAATACAAGGTGACAGATCAATATACTGTTGAAGGTTACTATGATACTTTATTGCGAGGACCTGATTTTAATCTGAAGACAGAATATCTGAGTCATGGCATAGGGTCTCTCAGCGAACAGCAGTTGTCGGCGAAAGATCGGGAAGTAAAGGATAAGATTGCCGATTTTAGCCAAGTGGTTTTTCCTCGCTATCAGTCTGAAGAATTAAAGGACAGTATTGATGAGAAGGTAAAGGAGACTCTGGTCGCTTTTACCGGCAAGCTCTATGAAAATATGAAGTGCGGACAAACTCATGATCTCAGTCCCTATCTTGAAGGCGAGATGCTGGAAGTGTTTTTGGCGGAAAAAATCAGATTCGGTCAGTTGCTTAGAGAGATGTCTGCCAGTAAGAGATTTGAATTCAGCAAATATTTGTCAGGTGCTTCCGATCAATTAACGTACGAGCAATATGAGATAGTCAGCAAACTGCATCATCTGGAAAAGATTGAAAACGATATCTATCTGGCCGAAGTTCAGGTTATATCAAGTACCCAATACCCTGATAGTGAATGGGGCGGGTCATCTGTCCAGGTAGATTTGTTGCTGTCGATCACAAGCAGTGAGGTAAAAGTAATAGATTGCTACGAGCCTAATGATGTATTTGATGTCTATTTGCGCGGTAATATTGCCCTGAAATTTGATTACCGCCGCCATCGGGACATACAGCATCTGCGCAAAATCGACATCCTCACCAAATCGGCGCAGCTGTTCGGCAATTATGTTAATTAGCCGGGATATCTGCAGTGCAAGCAACAGTATCCGGCAATTATGCTGATTAGCTTGGAGTTAACAATTTTAGCAATTAAAGAGGTCAGTTCCTGTCAGGTACTGGCCTCTTTTAATACCGGAGATAATACTTGAAGATTCGGGACTGGTTAAGCATGATCAAATAGTTTGCGGATCTTGTTCGAAGGATCGACCAGCGAACTGAGCGAAGCATTGTGGTTAATGGCATCAATCAGCAGGGCAACGAATTTGCCCATATTGACATCGACATACCAGGGAGCTTCTAAGAGTTCCGGATTGCGATAGATCAGATTGGTACAGAAGACCCGGTCTATATTGCCCTCGGCATAAGCCTGGTCAAATAGCGCAATGCCGTCAGTAAAGAGGCCGAAGGTGGCAACACAAAAGATGCGGTTGGCTTTCATAGCTTTGAGCTGTCGTGCCAGTTCCAGCATCGAGTCTCCGGAGGAGATCATATCGTCGACAATCAGGACATCTTTCCCTTTGACTGAATCACCTAAAAATTCATGAGCGACAATGGGATTGCGGCCGTTTTTGATCCTGGTGTAGTCGCGTCGTTTATAGAAAGTACCAAGAGGTACGCCCATCACCGAGGCATAGTACATGGAGCGCGTGATAGCGCCTTCGTCAGGGCTGATAACCATCAGATTGCTGCGATCCCTGATAATCTCCGGGTGCAATTTGTTTAGCGCTTTCAGTACCTGATAGACGGTGGGAACACTCTCAAAGCCGAAGGTCGGAACCGCATTGGCGACCCGGTCGTCATGGGCGTCAAAAGTAATAAAATTGGCAACCCCCAGATTATCCAGCTCTTCCAGCATATAGGCGCAGTCCAGCGATTCGCGGGCATTGCGGCGGTGCTGGCGACCCTCATAGAGATAGGGCATAAAGACATTGATCCGGCGCGCTTTGCCGGAGCTGGCCAGAATGACGCGCTTCAGATCCTGGTAGTGGTCGTCAGGGCTCATATGATTGACACAACCGCGGATATTATAGGTTACTGAATAATTGGTAGGATCGCAGATAATGAACAGATCGTGGCCGCGTACGGTGCGTTCAACTACTGCTTTGCCCTCGCCGGAGGAAAAACGGAAAGTATTGACCGGAACAAAATAGTCATCGCGCAGAAAACCGGGGCTAATTGTGGTATCCGGCTCGCTCTCCATATATTCTTTGCGCCTTTGCACCAGAAAATCGTTGACGATGGTGCTGAATTCGACGGCGCTTTTCATGGCAATTAACCCGACCGGCGCGTAAGCAGGCATGGGATTGTTGCCATATTGATCATATTTGTAGTAATTGGGGTCGTAGGTGAGATCATTGGATCTTTCATGGCGGTTGATGTCTAGACTCATTGTTTCCTCCTCGGCGGTCAAACCAAAATCATTAAATATCAAATGAGAGCTGTCTGGGATCTTAACTCAATTCCTGTCTGTGCGCGTATAATTGCTCATAACGCTCCTGATGTTTCCGGGCCAGCTTATCAATTCCGCCGGCGGGCCCCAGTAGAGCTGACAAGGAAGCGTCGTGATTTAACGCATCTACCAGCGTGGCCAGATCTTCTGCCATAGGAACATCGTAGTACCAAGGCGAGGATATGATTTTCGGTGCCCGATAGGCCATATCCGTGGCAAAAACACCATTGATTATGCCGCTGGTATAAGCCTGGCGCATATGGTCAATCCCTTTAGTGAATTGGACGAAGGAAGCGGCGCAAAATACTCTCCGGGCACCGTGTGCTTTAAGGTAGGAAGCGCACTCCAAAAATGTCAGTCCGGTATCCATCAGATCATCGACCAGCAAAACATCCATTCCCGTCACATCGTCACCGAGATACTTTCTGGTAGATTCTTCCAGAATCTGTCCGTCTATACGCCTGAAATTGCGATCGGAATAGAAGATACCCAGCGGCACTTGCAAAGTTGAAGCATAGAAAATACAGCGACTGATGCTGTCTTCATCCGGGCTGACGATAATGAAATGATCCGGATGAAGATTGATATCGGGAAATGTGTCAAACAGAGTGGACAGGATCTGGGCCGACGTAGGGAAAGTCTCGAAATTGTTTCGGGGCACAGCATTGGCGATCCTGCCATCATGAGCGTCGAAGGTAATGAAGTTGTCAATGCCCAATCCGAACAATTCCTGCAGCATTTGTGCACAATCCAGTGATTCGCGGCCGTTCCTTTTATAGCGTCTGCCTTCATAAAGATAGGGCATGATGACATTGACGCGGGCGGCAGTCGGACGCGTTGTCAGTACCAGACGGACTAAATCCTGGTAATGCTCATCCGGACTCATAGTCACGGTACTGCCGTAGCGCTGGTATTCCCGACCATAGTTGAGAACATCAGTAAAGAGGAACACATCGTGCCCGCGGACCGACTGCTCGACTGTTACTTTACCTTCTCCTGAGTCGTAGCGATCCATATTGACATTAATACGATAATCATCACGGGCAAAGCCGGCAATATTGACGAGATCAGGCTCAGCCTCAACATACTCCTTGCGTCTCTTGACCAGATGATAGTTAATCTGCGAGGAGAGAGTAGGATCGAGCTGGTGTGTGATCATGGCAATAGGTCCGATCGAGTCTAGCATTGTATCGCTATAGACCCGGTGTCGGTAGTCGGTGAGATTAAAGTACATCATATTCCCTCCCTGGTGCTGGACAGAATCATTATATCAATGGCACTATGAATACTCCAATAATAGCAAATAAAGTGAGATCAGCAGGGTAAAAAATTGATAATGACAAAAGAAGAGCCGATCCTGTTCAGGATTGCCTTCGATTAACAAGGTGCGGGATAACAATGACAAAAGAGATCAATTTCAGACTGACAAAAGTTTTAGCCACCTGCGGTACGGCGCGCCAGTTCCCGCCAGCGGATCCGATGCGCCCCGAAATTGTGCTGGCCGGCAAGTCAAATGTCGGCAAATCAACCTTAATCAATGCGTTGACCGGCAGTAAGAGACTGGCCTATACCAGTCAAACGCCGGGCAAAACAAGACTCATTATCTTCTTTGAAATCGATGAGACTCTGCGGCTGGTGGATGTTCCCGGTTATGGCTATGCTAAGGTTTCACCGGATGTACAAGAAAAGTATTCCGGCCTTACGAATGATTATCTGGCCGGTGACCGTCCATTGGCACATATCCTATTACTGCTTGATGCCAGACATAAGCCAGGTACTCATGACTGGCAATTAATGGATTGGTTGCAGACACTTGGCCATCCCTGGTCAGTTGTACTGACCAAAAGCGACAAATTGTCCCGGCAAAAACTGCTGGAACAGAAAAGGCTGATTAAAAAGTTGATTGCCGCCAGGTTTTCTCTTGACGAAGACGCTATTATTGTCGCCGGTGTCTCAGCGGCGAGGGGCAGCGGCATTCCCGAGCTGCGCCAGTTTCTGGCTTCGCTGATCAATGCCCGCGCCAAAAAAACTGACTGATGTCTTTGTAGTTTCTTGAATGGTAGTGACAGATCTTTGCAACTGATTTACTTCGTTTGAGATTCGTAATTATGACAAGCTGTTGCTATGGCAAAAGCGGATATAAGCACAGCTGAAGATAAAAATAAAGTCTGTCGCCCGGCCCCGGCGCTGTTCTTCACTTTGCTATCGGCTATTATTTCAATTACAGCAGGGAGCTACGGTCTGCTGCTGTTGGGTGTGGTTTTGGCCATATTTTGCTTCTTTGGCAGAAGGAAGGACCTTAATTGGCAGTTTCTCGGCTTAGCTGTGTCGGGCATACTCCTTGTCTGTACGCCGGTGATGCGGGAATTTCTGATTGAGAGCCCAAAGGCTGATACTATGAGCCGGCGCAACGGCAGCTGGCAGGGTACAGTCATTCGGCCCGCTCTGATGGGTACAACGGGTTGGGGCGAGGCAGTTGTCAGATTGGATGAGGGGCCTTTGGTATCAGTGCGGGGCAAAGCGGAATATATCAAGGCCGGCTATCGCCTGGAATCGGAAGCCATGCTTGAACTCCCATCAGGACAGAGGAATCCCGGCGGTTTCGATCGCCGTTCCTGGCTCAGGAATCGCGCCATTTTCCTGGAGGCCGAATTAATAATCCCGCCACAGATAATTGGCAAGAAGAAAACTCCCGATGCAGTCTGGCAGAATTTGCTGGTCGCCTTACAAAACCGCGCGGCAAGTTTTTTTCGCCAATACCTGAGCTCAGATACTGTTGGCATTATTACGGCCATTTGTCTGGGGCAAAAACAGGGTCTGACCGCTCAGGAGAACCATGCGTTCCTGGAGAGTGGCCTTGTCCACTTGGTTTCGGTATCGGGGGCGCATCTTGGTTTTCTGTTACTGCCTTGGCGGCAGATTGGATCAGGTTCTAAACGATCCCGGGATATCCGGACTTTGATACTGCTGCTGTATTTCGGCTCGGTTACCGGTTGGCGCACCGGGGTCAGCAGGGCATCTCTAATGTTGCTGCTGCGTATGTACGCCGGAGCCAAAGTGCGCCATCTTGATGAACTGTCTTTGCTCGGTGTTACCGGACTGATTTTGTTAGTCCTTGATCCTTTCCGCGCTCTGCAAAGAGGATTCTGGCTCAGTATGGCAGCCACGGCAGGAATCCGTCTCGGCGGCAAACCGTTTCTGCATTTGCTGGGCCTGTCTGCCCGACCTCAGCATTTTCTCACGCAGCCACAGATAATAAGCGAGCAAAGCAGCCCGATAATAGAATTTATTCTAGTCCGCATTAACCGGTTATTGCACCGGCTGCTGAAACTATTGACCATTACCTGCTGCGCCCAGTTTGCCTGCTTATTGCCCTTGCTGTTTTGGCAAAATGGCCTAAACCCAAAGGCAATTCCAATCAATCTTTTGGCAGGCATACCGGCAGCTGCAATCACAGCCGGAGGCCTCTCAGGCTTATTTCTAATTGGTCCGTTAATCGCAATACTGCCATTCGCAGGCGGAATACTGATTAATCTCTGGTCCCGATTACTGAAGTTACCTGTCATATTATTAAAATATTTGAGTGAGCAGGGTTCCGGCGCCAAAGGAGGTTTTATCGGCAAAGGCGAGCTGGGTAAGAGAGGACAGTTAGTGATTATTTTATTGCTCATCATACTGATAACAATATTGCGACTCCGGAAAACTGCTGCTGTCCGTAGAATTGAGGCGATAGCTGCAATTGTACTTCTGCTTGCGCTTATCGCCCGATGTTTACCGCAGCCATTGCAAGAGGGGATTTGGTTTCTTGATGTCGGACAGGGGGATTGCTGTTTGATTCGTACAGCGGACTCGGTAATTTTGATTGATGGCGGCGAAAGAGATCAAGGTTATCAAGTTGTGCTTCCTTTTATGAGAAACCAGGGTATAACAAAGATATCTACCGCCATTGTCACTCATGGACATAGTGATCATTGCGGCGGCATTTTAGATCTTCTGGAGCAGGATTTGGTTGAGCAAGTGGTCGTGCCGGGCAACTGGCGCACAAAAGTGCCAGCTGCGGATAATAAAATTCCTGAACTTAAGTGGCACCGGGAACAGGATTTGGCTATTGAACTGATATCTCTATGTAATCAGCAAAAGGTCAGTATATTATTCCGCCAAGCCGGCGATCATGATTATTGCGGCGATGATGATACCGGTATTGCCATACAGTATTTAGCCCCGCCTGCAGAAGCAAAGAGCAATGCTGCCAGCCATTATTTACAGCCGGATCCCAATCGGGATTGCCTGGTAATGAAATGCGTCTGGCAGGATTTTTCACTGCTCTTGACCGCGGATATCATTGATGAAATTGAACGCATCCTGGTTCGGGACTACGGAGATAATTTGAACAGCATGCTGTTAAAATTGGCACATCACGGATCCAAATATTCCAGCAGTATCGCGTTTTTACAACTTGTGAAACCGGTTATAACTGTAGTTTCAGTTGGGACCAATCGTTTCGGCCACCCGGCGCAGGAGGTGCTGGAACGATTGAGCAAGAGCGGCAATCAGATGTTATTCAGAACAGATAAGGAGGGAGCAATCAGATTGCATGTAGATCAAAATAAGGTTAGGATTAGCACATGGTTGGGCAGGAGAAACTCATGTCTTATTCTAAATTGAGCCAAGAAATCGATGCCGGTATAATCCGTCCTCTCTATTTGCTGTATGGTGAAGAGGACTGGTTGGTTCAGCAACTGGTTCAGAGTCTGATCAAATCCGTTATTATTCCGGGTGCGGGTGATCTTGATTTGATTCAGATTGACTTTGCTCATGCCACACAGAATATCGATCCGTTGAGAATAGATCAGGAAATACGCACTCCGCCTTTTCTATCTGATAAAAAAATGGTAATTCTAAAAAATACGGATCTCTTTGTCGCGGCAGCGGGCGCAGGCAAGGCCGAAATTTCTGAAAAACGCGGACAAATCAAGGATTTATTGGATAATTTCCCCTCAAACACTGTATTGGTTTTTGTGGAGACAAAAGCGAATCTATCCCAAAAAAGTCTATTGTCAGCATTTGATAAAGCCGGAGGTGTCCGGGCTGAGATCAGCATTCAGGACAGTAGAACTTTGCAAGCATGGATCACGGCAGGTTGTCGCAAACAAGGGCTTTCCATTGAGTTCGGAGCAGCTGATTGTTTAATTGAACGCTGTGAGGGACAGATGAGAGAG